>CALKMO010000278.1 GCA_937991785.1 uncultured bacterium
TGGCGCTCCGGCACGCCCGATATCAGCGATCCCCTTTTTGATCCTTTCAGCGCAGGCCATCGAAATGCGGAACCGTGACATGAGCGCTTTCGTCCAGTCTATTCCGCCAGACGGCCATGCGCGGTACCGCCAGGGCGCCCCAATCTCGTCCGGCGCCATGATGACCGCGCGAGTCGAACCCCCGCCGAACGATACCACCAGGGCGCCCAGCCTCCTTTCGTCTTCGGAAAGGCACCCGGCCGCGCAGGCCTCGGCTTCCGGCACAAATCCTTCCAGATAGAAGCCGGCCCTGTGTATGGCCGCGCGGAGATCGGCGAGCCGGTTGCGGTTGACAGTGGTGACGGCCATTTCCAGCCCCAGCCGTCCGGCGGACATGCCGATCGGATCGGCTACCCCGGAAATGCCGTCCACGGACCAGCCGGTCGGCCGCGCCGACACCAGGGCTCGGTCTTCCGGAATCTGACAATCGTCCCGGACCTTTTCGATAAGGCGGCGAGCATCCTTCCTTCTCACCTCTCGTCGGCAGGAGGGCATTTCCATAGAGCCGCGGGCGATGTCCGCGGAGACGTCCGGGGCGGCGATCGTCGCGAAGACGCTGTAAACCCTCACCCCGCACGCATCGGCCGCATCCGCCACCGCGATGCCGACGCAATCGGCCGCGCGGGCGATGTCCGTCACCTCGCCGCGGCTCACGCCGAAGCTGGGTGCCGAGGCCGTCGCCACGACCTCGACCTCCTCCCCTCGCATTGCGCCTATCGCGCACGAAACCGTGCAGCTTCCGAGATCAACAGCTACCACGTATTCCGCCCCGTTGCGCGTCCCACCCATTTCGGCAACCTCCACACATTCGCATTTCGCGTGCCGCGCAGCAAAGACATTGAGGCGCACTGCGGCGCGCCGCCCGCGCGGCGCTTCGGCCGTCCGATGCGTTCCGGACCCTCCGCGTCTACCGGCTACGAACTTTCCGCCTTAGGTCTTCCGCCTCGTCCGCCTGCTCTTCCGACAATCAAGACTTTCGCCCGGAATCCGACCGGTCCGTCCTTTCCGCGCCCGGGCGCCCCGTCCGGGCAGTCCGGCCCCGGCGCGATACGGGGGGATACGCTACCTTCCCGAGTTCGACCGCGGCTCTGAGGCCGACCTGGGGGCCGCGGGGCCTGCCGGCGCCATATCTCTGAGCTTCATCGGAGCCGTCTCGTGATCCAGCCTTAGTCGCTCAACCCGGCTCCAGTCGGTTATCTCGCGCGTCCTGCTCTCGAGCAGCTCCAGCTTCCGGCGCGTAGTCGGCTCTCCCCACGCGGGTTCCGCCGAAAACTCGCCCCACTCTATCGCGGCCCCGGACGCCGTAAGGAAGCTCAGGCGCGTTCCCGTCTCCGACGCTTCGGTCCTGACCTCCGCAATTCGAAGCGATTTCCCCTGAGGGAACGATGCGAGGCGGTCGGCGACCAGGCACAGGGCGCTTATCGCATCGAGCGCGGCGCGGTCTTTCAGCCTTTCGCCTGGGATTCCGTCTATGCGCTTCCCGATCCTTACCGTCGGCAGTCCGAGACGCCTGGCGTCTTCCCGGGACAAGGGTACGATCGTTCCCATCCTGTCCGCCACAGCGGCGCTTCCTTCCGAACCGGCCGCTAGGACGAACGGAACTCGCAGCCTCACATCAACATGCGCCGAGGATGGGCGGCCGAATGTGCACCTTACTTCCTCGACGCACTCTACCCACGGGTTGGCGGCGAATTTCCTGGCCAGTTCTTCGCCCAGTCCCGATTCGAAGGGCTGGCGACCGCGCGCGGAAGACGCGATCTCGTCGAGCGCCGCGGCGTCGCGCCTCGGCATCCATGCGGCGCCGGTCCGCGAGTCGCTCCATCCCGCCCTGGCAACCGCGTATTCGCGCTTAGACGCCGCATATTCCCACAGGCGCGCCGTACCCGAAAGGTAGGCGGCCGCCACGGCGGCCGGCACTAGAATCCACGCGGCGGCCGTCAGCGGATGCCGCAGACCCCATCTCCCGCCAGCGTTGACGGCATGTTCTACCTTGCCGTCTTCCTTTTTCCTTGCGCCGGCCATCGCATGTTCCCTCTAAACGCTTCTTTGATCGCCCCGCTACGCTGCTCCGCCACATCGTCCCGCTACTTTATCAGTCTCCACGCTCCTAACCCTTTCCTTTCGCCGCGCCGCACGTTCCGCCACGTCCCGACCCTTTCGGAGCCTCGTCAGTCTCATCCCTGCGCCTCCGCCCTTATCCTTTGGCGTCGATGTCCATCCGTGGTTCTCCTCGGGCGGCTGGCGGCGGTTCCGGCCGGCGATCCGGGGCTTCCTTTTGATCTGCCTATCTTCACGCGGGGACGCCGGAGGCGGCCCGGCGCCTCGCGGCCGCCCGCTTCCGCGCTTCGGATGTTGCCAGGGCCAGATGAACCAGGTGCGCGCAGAGGCTTTCGAACGTCATGCCGGTGGCCATAGCCGCCTTCGGCAACAGGCTGTGGCTGGTAAAGCCCGGTATAGTATTGACCTCGAGCACCCACGGGTTCCACGATTTGTCCATCCTGATATCTGTGCGCGACATATGCCTGCAACCCAAGGCCCGGTGGGCGGCCAGCGCCGTCGCCTTCAACTTTTCGCAGTTTTCCGGATCCACATCCGCCGGGCATATGTATTGCGTCCCGCCGCCGTCGGAGTATTTAGCCGTGTAGTCGTAGAATTCCCGGCTCACCACGAGCTCTATTGGCGGTAGGGCCGTGGGGCGTCCGCACTCGTCGTCGAGCACTCCTACAGTGAATTCCCTGCCGTCTACGAACGTTTCTATGATCGCCGGCCTAGACACGGCGAGCGCCTGTTCGACCGCCGCTTCCAGGTCTTCCGCCCGCTTTACGATAGTGACCCCGATGCTTGATCCGGCGCCGACGGGCTTGACGACCAACGGCGGGACAAATCCTTCCTCCAGGGCCTGACGTGCGGTGCGCGGCCTGTCGGCGAGAATCCATGGCGGTGTAGGGATCCCGGCCGCTACAAACATCCTCTTGGCCGCGTGCTTGTCCATGGCGTTCGCCGAAGCCATGGGCCGCGATCCGGTGTACGGGATCCCCATCTTTTCCAGTATCGCCTGCACCTGCCCGTCCTCTCCGAATTCGCCGTGTAGCGCCAGGAATGCCACGTCGGCCCCGCTGCCGCCGACGATCTTCTCTACATCGTCGTCCCGCATCTCCAGCCGTCTAACCTCGAAACCGGCCCGCGAAAGCGCAGACGCCACCGCTTCTCCGGACGCCAGCGAAACCTCCCGCTCGGCCGACGCCCCCCCGTAGAGCACGCCTATTACCGGCCGGTTCGACCGCCCGCGCCCGATACTCGAAGCCATGTCCGCTCTCCTTTCGCCCTTCCTTCCCGCGCTCCGGCGGCCCCGTTCGACGGCCGACCGGCGCCACCGGCGGCAGCGCGCATCATTTTCCTCGCCCCGCCGGCAGCCTTTTTCCTCCCCCACGCGCCGACCTCGCCCGCGCGACCCCGCTCGGACTCACCGCCAAGCCCACGCCTCCTCCGGGATGCCCCAAGTTTCCACTTCAAGCTCCAGGTCCGCCCCGAATTCGATTTTCGCTCTCTTGCGTATCTCCCGCGCCAGCATCACGATGTCCCCGCAAGCGGCGCCTCCGACGTTCAATATGAAGTTGGCGTGGAGCTGCGAGACCATAGCGCCGCCGACGCGCCGGCCTTTGAACCCCATTCGCTCTATCATCCATCCCGCCGCCTTGTCTGGAGGGTTTTTGAAGAAGCAGCCTGCGCTGCGTTCGTTGAGCGGCTGGGATTTCATCTTTTCCTGAAGGACCGCGCGCGTTCGGAGCGTAATGTCCTCCTGATCGGCTGGCGAAAGCTCGAACTCGGCGCCAAGGATTACGAAGTTTCGCAGCGAGCTGCTGCGGTACCCGAAACCGCACTCTTTGGCCTTCAGCACGAGTATCTCGCCGCCGCGGTCCATGCACAGCACCGATCTGGCGGCGTTCCCGATAACTCCGTAATTCCCGCCGGCATTGCCTCTCAGGGCTCCGCCGACGGTCCCTGGGATGCCGGCGAGCCCTTCCATGCCGGAAAGCCCCCTGGCCGCGCACTTGCTGGCCAGCGCTTGAAGTCGAGCCCCAGCTCCGGCGAACACCTTCGTGCCTGAAAACTCCATCCTCTGGAACGGTTCGGAATCCAAGGCGATCACCAGTCCGCGCACGCCGTCGTCGGCCACCAGCAGGTTGCTGCCGCCGCCGATTATCCTGACCGGGATTTCGAACTCGGAGGCCCTCTTCAAGAGCCCGGCCAGCGAACCGGCGTCCGCCGGTCTGGCCAAAACGTCTGCGGGGCCGCCGACGCCGATGGTCGTCAGGCGCCGCATGTCGGCATCTTGCTCGAAGGTCGCGCCGCCGAAATCAGCCGACCAGTTCATCCGCCACTTTGTAGACATCTCCAGCCCCCTGGATCAGTATCACGTCGCCATGGCCGGCCAAGGCGGAAATCCGCTTGACTGCGCCGTCGAAATCCTCGGCCGCCTCGACATCTGTATTCCCCTGCGCGGCTATCGCCTCGACCAGCTTGGCGGAGTTCACCCCCTCGATAGGCGCCTCGGAAGCCGCGTAGATCGGCAGCACGATCGTCCGGTCTGCTTCGTCGAACGCGGCGGCGAAATCCGCCATCAGGTCCCGCGTCCGCGTGTACCTGTGCGGCTGGAAGACGACCAAAAGCTTCCCCTTGCAGAAGCGCCTCGCGGCCCGCAGCGTCTCGCGTATTTCCGTCGGGTGGTGTCCGTAATCCTCGACCACGGTGGCGCCGAAGGCGTTGCCTCGGACCTGGAGCCGCCGGTTGACGCGCGGGCAGGACGCCAACGCCTCGCGGAGGTGAGCTTCGCATATGCCCATCTCGCGGGCCACGACTACCGCGGCCAAGGCGTTGACCACGTTATGCCGCCCGGGCATGGGAAGTGTGATCCCGTCGAACCTGCCCCACGGACCCACCGCGTCGAAGGCGGAGGCCATCGGATACAACCTGACGTTCTCGGCCCGCACGTCGCATTCGCTGGAAAGGCCGTACCGTACGGCCTTCTTGCCGACGTCCTTGGCGAGCCTGGGCAGGTGTGGGTCGTCGCCGCATATAGCCAGCAGCCCTCCAGCCTTGATGGCCGCCATGTACCGGCGGAATTCCTCCAGCAGCTGGTCGAATCCGCCGCAATGCTCCAAGTGTTCGCGATCCACGTTGGTGATCACCGATGCGTCCGGGCGCATCTCCACCATTTGACCGTCGGATTCGTCAACCTCGCACACCAGCCACCTGCCGCCCCCGGCGCGCCAGTTGCCATTGAGTTCCGACACCACCCCCCCGACAAGGACCGTCGGGTCCATGCCGCCGGCGATGAGCAGGCGGGCCAGCATCCACGTCGTGGTCGTCTTGCCGTGCGCGCCTGTAACGCACAGGCTCTTGTAGTCCCGCTGCATCCTGGCGAGCATTCGGCTGCGGGAGAGGACTTGGATTCCCAGTTCGCGCGCCGCGGCCAGCTCGGGGTGATCGTTGGGCATGGCGGCTGTGTGCACGATCAGATCGTGGCCGCCGACGTGATCGGGCGAGTGGCCGGTCCAAAGCTTTATGCCGGCCACCGTCAGCGATCTGGCCTGCCCGTTCATCGAAACGTCGCACCCGGTCACAACGGCCCCCCGCGCGGCCGCCAGATGCGCCATGCCGCTCATCCCTATCCCGCAGGCCCCGGCAAAATGGACCCTGAGGCCGTCCAGCGATTTCGGCGCCTCCCCTGTTTCCGCATCGCATCCGTTCATATCCGCTTTCCCGTTTTTCCCGGCTTCAGCCCCGGCCGCTCCTTGGCCGGCGGCATCCGTTTCCTGCTGCCGTCTCGGCGGCGGCGCCCCGGTCCCCGCCTCGGATCTCGGTTCGTTGCCGCTTACCGGAAGGCGGCGACCTTAGCAGTCATCGCTAGCGACGATTCGGGCCACGCGATGCCCTCCGCCCCAGCGGCCCTTACCAACCGCCCGGCTGCCTCCCTCGCTGCGTCGGGCCTGTCCAGACCCTTCGCGGCCTCGGCCATGGCTCTCAGGCGTTCCCTGTGTTCTAGGAGTTCGGCTATCTCGATCGAGAGAGACGCGGGGGTGGCATCCGACTCCTTGACGACTCTGGCGGCACCGGCCCTCTCGTAAGCGCGTGCGTTCGCCTCCTGATGGTCGTCCGCAGCGTAAGGATAGGGCACCAGTATCGAAGGCAGCCCGAACGCGGCCAGTTCGGCCAAGGTCGTAGCTCCGGCCCGGCACAGCACTAGGTCGGCCGCAGCGTAGAACATCGCTATGTCCTCGGTGAATCCTACGACCTTTCCTCTCACCCTGGACCGCTTAAACGCCTCGCGCGCGCGCGCCTCGTCCCTCTCCCCAGCTATAAGGAACACCTCGATCCCCGGCACGCGAGTCCTGAGGTCCATCAGGGATCGCATGAGCAGATCGTTGAGACTCCTGGCGCCCTGAGACCCGCCTAGGACCAACAACCGCCTTCCCGGCCTGGCGCCCCTAGTCCTCTCCCACACGCCTTCCGCGCATGCCCGCAGGGATCGCCTGAGAGGATTGCCGATGGCGATAACCTTGTGCGGCTTCGGGAAAAACCCGGCGGACTCCTCGAACTGAACCCCTACCTCCCAAGCGAAACGCGATAGCAGGCGGTTGGTCCGTCCCGGGATCGCGTTCTGCTCGAGGACTATCGCCGGTATCTTCAAGATCCTGGCGGCCAGGATGGGAAGCGCCGATGCGTACCCGCCGGTTCCGAGGACCGCGCGTGCGCCGAATTCGGACAGGATCGCCCTGGCGCGCAGGAAACCGCGAAGGGCGCCGGCGGCCTTAAGCGGCATCGAAGGGCCGAAGATTCCCTTGATGGACGGCAGGAACTCGCTCCTTATCCCGTGGCCGGGCACTATCCGTTCCTCTATTCCCCCCTGCGCGCCGAGGAACAGGATGTCCTCGCGGGCGATCACGTCGAGCAGTTCCTCGACCACCGCCAGCGCCGGGAATACGTGGCCGCCGGTACCGCCTCCCGCTCTCGCGACCTTTGTCCCCATGGCGCCGCCTCCTCTCTTCACTGTCTGCCCCCCGGTTTCTATTCCAAGCAGGCCAAACCGGACCGGTTCGGCAGGAGCCCGCGACCGAAATCCATCGCAGCCTACGTCAGATCCCATCCGCTCCTTAGCCAAACCCCGCCGAACGTCCGAGAATTCTCTCGGAGACGGTCGTCGCCGCCTTCGATGCCAGCCTTGAGCATGCCGGGATAGCCGACGAGATCATCCGCTTGGCCGAGCATTTCGGATCCGGCGCTGCGCCCATCCTGGCCGGCTCCTCGGTGCCCTCCCGCGCCCCGGCCGATGCCACGTTCAGCAATATGCCAGCTCCGGCCATAAAGAAGACCAGCGACGAGCCCCCGAAGCTAACGAACGGGAGGCTCATCCCCTTGTTCGGGATCGTCCTGGTTACCACCGCTACGTTAATGAGTGCCTGAAGCGCTATAAGCAGCGTTATGCCGAAGGCAACCATCGCACCGTGCATGTCCGGGGCCTGCTTGGCCGCCTTGATCCCTAGGTGGATCAGCAGCACGAAGAGCAGGAGCACGGCGAGGGAGCCGATCAGCCCGAGCTCCTCGCCTATGATAGCCAGTATGAAATCATTGTGCGCCTCGGGCAGGAACAGCAGCTTCGCATGCGAGCAGCCCAATCCGCGTCCAAACAACCCGCCCGATCCTTGCGCGATCGCCGACTGGATCGCCTGGTAGTTCGCGCCAAGCGGATCGATGTCGGGATCGAGGAAGGCATCGAGCCTGCGGCGCACGTGCTCGAACTTCAGCCAAAGCGCGGCCGCGGCGACGGGAACGGCCAAGGCTCCGGCCGCAAGCACGTGCCGGATGGGCTGGCCGGAGACCAACCACATACCGAAGAGAGTGGCGGCAACCAGCGCCGCCGTCCCGATGTCGGGCTCTAATGCCACCAGCGCGGAGGCGGAAGCGATCAGCAGCATCCGCGGCAGCGCTTCGCGCCGGAAAACGCCATCTGGCGACCCAGGACGCGACAGGTGGTCGGCCATCACGAGGATCAGGGTGAGCTTGGCCATTTCGCTGGGCTGAAAATTCGCCCAGCCGAAACTGAACCACCTGCGCGCGCCGTTTATCTTGGCACCGACGCCCGGAATCAACACCAGGATCAGAAGCGCAAAGGTGGCGTAGAGTATCGGCCTGCTCCAGCGACGGTACAGCCGATAGTCAAACGCCGACGCGAATACCAGGGCGAAGCTGCCGGCCATGATGTAAAGCAGCTGCCTCTCGAGAAAATAGGTGGGACAGGCCAGCCTCCTGTCGGCCATAGGCGCGCTGGCCGAATAGACCATAACTATGCCCACTGCCAGCAGGGCCGATACGGTCCAAAGCAGGTCCGTCCTGACGGCCGATCTGTAGGGCCTTACGGCCGACCGGTCGAACACGGAGCTTTCCTCCGGAGCC
>CALKMO010000279.1 GCA_937991785.1 uncultured bacterium
AAAGGTTTGGTGCAAGAAGGGACAACTGCTCACGCTGTCCGCGGACGAGGCCGTCGAATGCGGTTTGGCGCGCGGGCTGGCGTCCGGCGTCGAGGACGTCTGCTCGAAGCTGGGGATATCATCCCAGGCGGTAACCATCGCCGATGTGTCGTGGGCGGAGAACGTGACCCGCTACCTGAGCCATCCGATCGTCAGCGTGTTGCTGGTGGCTATAGCCGTGCTGGGCATCGTGTTCGAACTGAAGACTCCGGGAACGGGCCTTGGGTTCCTCGCGGCGCTGCTGGCGATGGGCGTGTTCTTCTGGATCCAGCTCGTCATGGACCGCGCCGGGGCGGCAGCCATAGTGTTGTTCTTCGTAGGGGTGCTGCTGCTGGCCGTCGAGATATTTGCACTGCCCGGCTTCGGCATGGTCGGCGCCGCCGGGTTCGGGCTGATAGTGCTCAGCATCCTGCTGTCTTTCCTGCCTCCATACGTTGATTTATGGTCATTCATGAAAGGGCGGGCTATTCCATGGTGGCAGGCGGAGAGCATGTACCGCGGGCTGGCATACGGGTTTTCCTCGGTGATGTTGGCCATATTCGGGGCCGCGTTCCTGCTCTTTTACGGGGCGAGGCTCCCGGGGCTTTCGCTGCTGGTCCAGAAGGGCCAAGTCGCGGCGCACGTGGACGCCGCCCCGCGACCCGATAAGGCCCCGGATCTGGTCGGAAGGATTGGTGTCGCCGACTCGACGCTCCGCCCCGCCGGCCGGGCGCTAATAGACGGCCGCGTGGTGGACGTCGTCTCGCGGAGCGAGTACATCGAGGCCGGCGAAAAGATAAGGGTCGTCGCGGTAAAGGACGGGATCGTCACAGTGGATAAGGCGACCGAATCGCAAGGGCCGTCCGCCCCTCAGGCGTGACGCGATACCCCGCGGCCTGCGGGGCCGACGTCGCTTGAGGGTGGCCGCCGGAAGGCCGCGGCCCGCATATGCGGGGGACGCGGAGCCTTTCGCGGGGCCGCCGCCGGAGAGAGACAGAGCCATGGTAGCGCCGTCGCCGGTTACACCGTCGCCCACCCCGCCGGCCGTGCCGATGACGGGGCCGGATCTCTTCGCCCTTATCGTATTCATAACCGTCTTCGTGCTGGTACTGGGCGCGGTTGGAATTCTGTTAGAGCATAAACTGCCCGGCGCGGGAGGATTCGTGAAGATGGCGGGGTGGATCGCGCTGGCGGTATGGTGGGCATTCCAGAGCCCGCACCAGGACGGTTTCGACATCAAAAGGGCGATCTTCGTGATGCTGTTCGGACTCCCGTTCATAGTGGGGTTCGTTTATTTCGCGAAGTACGCGCTGGCACATTCGCCGCTCGTATTGTCGGAGGAAGTAAAAGAGTCGGCCGTGCCCGGAGGAGCGGGATCGGAGGAGTATCGGCAGAGCATGGTCGGCAAATCGGGAACGGCGCTCAGCCCGCTCAGACCGGTCGGAAGGGTAAGGATCGGCGACCGCATTCTGGATGCCGTTTCGGGTTCCGGATGGATCGAGGAAGGCGCAGAAGTGACGGTGGCGCAGGAGGCCGGAGGCGAGATAATTGTGATGGAGAAAAAAATCGGAGATCAACCGCCGGAGCCTATTCGCGGCGTCCGCTCCGCAAGCTCGGGGGGGAAATGATGGCCGAATTCCTTTCCATATTTCTCATGGTCCTGATGGTGGCGTTCATCGTCCTGGAGTTCATAACGCCCAGCATGGGGCTGCTCTCGGTGCTTGCATTCGCCGCTCTCGCGGGCAGCATCGTCGCGGCCTACCGCGTATCGAACCACTACGGCCTGGCTATCGCCGTGCTCGACTTGTTGCTGGCCCCGACAGCCGTAGCGATCGGATTGCGCTATCTCAGGTCTTCGCGCATCGCTGTGACCTCGGAGGTATCCGCCGGCGCACAGGACGAACTGGCCAGGCGTTACGCCGCGCTCGTCGGCAAAAACGGCACCGCCGTTACGCCGCTGCGCCCCGCCGGAACCGCAAGGATAGGCGACGACAAGTACGACGTGATAACAGAGGGGATGCACGTTGACCCGGGTTCGCCCATACGTGTTGTTCGGGTCGAGGGGGACAAGATAGTGGTCCGTCTCGACGATTCCAGAGGAAAGACGGACCAAGGCTAAGGCGGCGAGAACCGGGCGGCCTCCCAGATCGGTCCGGCGATCCGAATGCGCCGACCTATTGACATTCGCAACCCGGCAAACACGGCGGCGGATAGGAACGGGTGGGCAAGCCGGAACCGGCGGAGTCCTCTGCCTTAAAAACCGTCTCCTTGCCGCACGATACGAAGCGCGGATCGGCGACGGCGCGGAGACTTTCGCCGTTAGGCGGCCCGGCCGGACGGAAAGCGACTCCCGTCCCGGCAGGCGCTCGCAAAACGTGGATCTAAAAGAGCGGAATCCCATTCATACCCGCAGCGTCACGGAAAATAATAAGGCACGGGCCACTTGAAATCGCTGCCCCCCCCGCCTCCTGTCTTCGGCTTTTTAAGCCCGGTCCACTCATATATGCCCACGGCCTTGCGTTTGACATAAACCCGGGTCGAGGCGCTGAACGCCTCGCCGTTATCTAGGTCGAGGGATACCGCAAACGTAAAGGCGGTCGAGGTCAGCGGAGAGCCTACGGTGGGAAAATCGGTGCCGCGGCCGGTCGAGCCGTCGGCGAGTATCCCGCGCGTGGAGAGGTAAAACTTCATCTTTTTGGTGTCCAGGTCGAACTTCTTTATGCCGTAGCTGCCCTTCGGCGCCGAAAACCGTACATGTCTTTTCCCCTTGGAATTCATGGCCGTGCATGGGATCGTCTGCGTGAACGAGCCTATGGAGAACGTCCAGTTCCCGAAGTCCGACCGCACGATCTGCGGCTGGTCCGGCCGCGCCAGATACCCCTGTATCTTGAACCGGTGCTGGGGATGTTCGCGATCCTCTTCCACTACGGCCCTGTTGAACAGAAGGAGCCCGGATCCGTGCTTGCCGACTGGCTTGCCCCACCTGTATTTCCCTACACCGGACTTGGCCGATCCTGTGTAGGCGAATACGGTTCTGAATTCCATGTCGGTCCCTCCGAGGGTAAGCGTCATGGGCACCGAAACCGGTATCCCGGGTTTGACGACGTCCGTCTGGAGGACTCCGAAGGCCTTGAATTCCTCGGCCAAGAAGACGCGGGAAACGCTAAGCAGGAATTCCCCGGTCTTCGGGCGCACCGAGAACCTGAAGCGCGGACCGATCTCCCCTTCGGTTCGGAAGTTGCCGTTCGCGTTAAGGGTTCCGGATATATCCAGGCCGGCCATTCGGAAGCGGATCGCCAGGCCCTCGGCCCCCGAATCGAGCAGGCGGCCATTCAATTCGCCCTTGAGCCGGAAGCGATCCCGCCCCGCCTCGTTGAAATGTATCGCGAAATCGCCCTTGTCGGCCCGCAGGTCTGAAGACACGTCGCCAGTCAGGCCGGCCGAATCGGCGCACTCGGATTCCTCCCCGCCGAAGACCATCCGCCCGGCCGGTCCGGATCCGGCGACCGTCGCGGCGAGAAGTGCCAGGATGATCCGTCCCAGCCGAGGGATCGAAGACTCGAAACCGCTCATACATCTCCCCTTCCAGTCGGTCTGCCGGCGGCCCATTCGTCCCTTTGCTTACGCTTTGGCGCTATCGTCGCGCTCCGATCGGGGGCTCCGCCGCATCTGTCGTTCATCGCGCGCCGCGGGGCATCAAGAGGCCGCACGGCCTTCCGCGTCTCGCCGATCCCCCCATCGTTACGCGGCCCGGCGCCGGGCGGTTGCGCGCAAGTCCGTCGCCTTATCCGATCCGTCCGCCGGGCGCCTGCGCTCCGGCTTTAATCTTCGTGACGCGCGTCCGCAATCCGGTGTACCATCGCCTTATTTAAAATCCGGCGAACGATCGTTCCAGACTGCAATAAAGCCGTACGCCCATGGGCGCTATCGCCGCGGAGGAAGAGCCGGATTCAGCCGTCCCCGCGTTTTTCCCCGGCGATCCCCGCGGCCGGCGAACGGCTGTCCCTTTTCCCTTCTCCGCCGCTCGTCTCCCAGATTATGCACGATGTCCTGTGGCCGCAGTGTATCTTCGGCGACGGGCATCGCCCGCACTCGCGGCAAAGAAATTTTCCGTACTTGGTGCAACGGATGCGCCCCGCGGCGGGATGTTTCGGGCAGGCGCCGCCCATCAATCCCCGTCCTTCCGGCCGGCGGCGGCCAGTATTTCCCTTCGGGCGATCTCCACAAGTTGCGGCAGCAGCGCCTCCATACCCGGGCTTAGCTTATCAGAAGGCTTGACCTCGAAAGGCTCTACGCCAAGGAAGCTAGCCGACTCGATCTCGGCCCCGCCCATCTCGGCCAGCTTGAGGGAATCGAGCAGCGAGATGTCGTGCAGCGAAAAACCCGCACCCTGCATTGCGCGGGCGATCTGCCCGCGGTCGAACTTGTATACCGTTCCCGGAGGTTTGCCGGCCGCCACCGCGTCTATCACCAGCAGGCGTACGGGCTCGTCGCACTCCATCAGGACATCGAGTGCCGAGGTTCCGGCGTCAACGAGCTCCGCGTTCCCGGCCTCGCGCTCGACGCCCGATTCTTTCAGTTCCCGGACGATCCGCACCCCGATGCCGTCGTCGCCCATCAGGATATTGCCGGCCCCTATGACGAGCAGCTTGGAAGCCATGGCCCGCCGCCTCCGCTCCGGCCCATCACCTGCCTGCGGCCGGCCGGCGTTTCGGCGCTCCGCGTCTCCGGAACCCGGCTACCGATCCCGCCGCGGCACGGAACGTCTCCGGCGCGCATCGAACGGCCGGCATCGCTTCTTCACATTCTATTCGCCCGGCCGCCCCCGGTCAAACGGTTCCGAACGAGCCGGTTGCGCTGCTGCGTGCGAACGTGGAACTTTTGCGGGGGAAGGGTGGCTTTACCCCGACGCTCAAGATAGAGCGCCTATCCCGAACCCTGCATTCCCCTGGAATTTTCATCCCAAAAGTTCTCAGAACGCGTCGAGCATGAAGCGACGCCGGTCGTATCGCTCTTCCTTCCGCGTCTCCTTCGATCCGCCGCCGCCGCGCAAGTTTACATGGCGCCCGGACGATCCGTCGCCGGGCGGGGACGGCCGGGACAATTACGCGCCCTTCGCCGCATCGCCGGCCGCCTTCTTTTCCGCCGACTTCTCCTTCACGAACCTCCGCCATTCGTTCAGTATCAGTTCGTAGCGATAGAGCCTCATGCCGGTGTATATGCAGTTGCTGGTCGAGAATATGTACCCGCCGCCAGGCGAACCGCGCTCGAGGCAGTATCGTGCGGATGCGACGCATTCCTCGTCGGTGCCGGTATCCAGCTTCCCGCAGTTGACGTTGCCGATGAGGCATACCTTCCGGCCGTACTTCGCCTTGATCTCGGCGATATCCACGCCGGCCTGAGGATCGAGCGAATGGAGCGCGTGGGGGCCGGAATCCACGAGATCGTCAATGATCGGCATTATATTTCCGTCCGTATGCTTGACGACGTAGTAGCCCATATCGCGATAGCCCTTCGTCAGGCGCTTCAAGAAGGGCGCGACGAATTTCCCGAACAGGCGCGGCGAGAGGAAGGGGCCGGAGTTGAGGCAGTAATCGGCGCAGAGCGCGAAGCCGTCTACGCTGGTCCGTTTTTTCAGCCGTTCGGCGCGGGCCAGCGCCTTGTCAACCATGGCGGACGCCTCGGCCAGCACCGCCTCCGGCTCCTCGGCCAGCCGCGCGGAAAATTCCTCCATCTTGTCGCCTGCGGGGATGCCGAAGGTGGCGTCGCCGTGCAGCATCAGGAAGTACCTGTCGCCGCTCATTTCGCGGATCAGATCCACGAGGCGGCACGTCTCGTCCTCGCCGCCGGGGTTCGGATGCAGCAGTATCGCGGAATGCTCGAACCTTTCGGCCGTATACAGATATATGCGGGCCATGTCCTCCCGGTGCAGCCGCCGCTCTTTTTCCTCCATCTGCTTCCACTGCGAGTAATGTCTGTGGGACGGGTGAACCTTGCCGAACGCTTCCATGGTAAGATAAAAGACGAGCTCGAAATGCGGTATGCCCAGCGGCGGTTCTCTGCCTTCGAGCGCCGCGATGAAGTTTTCCCTCGGGGTGATCATCGTTTCCTGCATCGGAATCGCCCTCATCGATCTGAACCGGTTCGGCGCCGCGCGCGGGATCAGCGAAGCGCACGATCAGCTTCCTCGGAAAGCCTCGGCCGGGCCGTACGGCGCCAGCCCCGTGGTGATGTACGGATTTATGGCGTAATCGTCGCCTTCGCGGCGCGCGAACCGCCACATCCGCGCCAGAAGTTCCCGCTTGATCCCATCCAGCGACCCGTCCCCGGCAAGATTGACCGTCTCATGCGGGTCGTCGCGCAAATTGTACAGCTCGTCGAAATCGAAGCCGTTGTAAACGTATTTCCACTCGCTCGTCATTATCGACCGCTGGGTGTAATAAAGTTCCACGCCGTTGCACTGCGTGCATATCTCCTCGCGCCAACCCGACGGTTCTTCGCCCTTAAGGAACGGGACGAGGCTTCGACCGGTCAGGTTCGGATCGGGAACGCCTCCGGCCAGCTCGACCAGCGTCGGTCCTATATCGGCCAACGATACGAAACTGGCGATCCGACGGCCGGGGCCGTTTATCCCGCGCGGCCACCTTGCGACCAGCGGAACGTTGTACGCCCCGCGGTAGCACGGGATTCCCTTTGTGAAAAGGCCGTGGTCGCCGCAGTAATCCCCGTGGTCGGCGCAGTAGACTACGAGCGTATCTTCCGCCTGGCCTGTCCGGTCCAGCGCCTCGAGCAGCAGACCGAACATATCGTCCAGATAAGTGCAGAGCGCGCGGAAATGCCGGATGCCCTCGCGCACCTCCCGCTCGGAAAGCTGGCCCCAAAGCTGCCGCCTCATGCGCCGCACCACGGCCGGCTTCGACGATGGGTCTTCGAAGAAGCTGGGCGGGAGATGCACGTCGTCGAGCCTGTACCTGTCCAGGTATTTTCCATGTACGAAGTACGGGTCGTGCGGCGCGGTCATGCCGACGAAAAGGCACCAAGGCTTTCCGCAGGACGCCAGCTTCGGCAATGCGTCGAGCGCTCGATGGACGGTCTCGTCGTCGTGGTGTTTCCGATCGTCCGGGATGGCGTCATACATCCGGTAGGTTCCGTATCCCGGACGGAGTATCTCGCCGTCGCCGCGATCGGTTTTCTCCGGCCTCGAGGCCAGCTCGCGGAACTTATCCCACTTGCTGGAGGGGTATAGCTTGTGGCTGTTGACGAGCAGCTCTTCCCAGCCGCGGTCCTTCGGCGATTCCTCTACGCTCACGTGCCACTTTCCCGACCATGCCAGGCGATAGCCGAGTTTCGCCAGGTCTTCGCTCCAGCACCTGACGCCGGGCTTGAGCCCGCGGCTGAGCGCCATCTCGTTGCTGATGTTGTTCCAGACACCGTGCCGCGACGGGTAAAGGCCGGTCATCATCGTCGCGCGCGACGGACAGCAATGGGGAGAGGGGCAATATGTCCGGTCGAATATTATCCCCTCGCCGCCCAGGCGCTTGACGTTCGGCGCGATTACAGGGCTTTCCGGCAAAACGGTGTCCCCGCGCTGGTGATCGGTCATGTAGATCAGGATGTTGGGTTGTTGGGTGGGCATCCAGCCGCCGCTCCTTTTTTGCTCCCGGAATCCCGCGCCCGCCGTCCCGCCGTCGCCGCGCCGATCCGCTCCGCCGCCGAGGTTCCGGCAGCGTCCGGCGCCGGCCCGGCATTCGGACAGGCGTTTGCTTTCGACAGCACAGGCAAGGCATTGTAGTTATAGAGACCGCGCCGGCCGGCGCAAGGTATTCGGAGATCGCGAAGCGACGGGAACGCGGATACGAAAGGATCGGAGCCGCTAAGCGGAGCGAGCGGTAAAAACGGTGCGGGGGAGGAAGCGGGCGCATGGCGCGCGGCGGATTGTTCGATCCATCCAGGGGGAGACCTGGGCGCGGAGGCAGCGGATCGCCCGGCGGCGCGGCGCCCCGCGGACCGCGAAGGAAAGCCGGCGGATCGCAGGGAACCGGCGCCGGCGGGAGCCTGTTCGATCCCGCCGGCCCGGGCGGAGAACCGGCGCGGGACCTCCCGCGCGCGATGACCGTATCGCAGCTCACGAGGATGATCTCCGAAACCCTGGAGGGCGCGTTCCCGGCCGTGTGGGTCGAGGGCGAGATCTCCAACTTCCATCGGCATTCATCCGGACACGTGTACCTGACGTTGAAGGACGCGGAGGCGCAGATCGCCGCCGTGATATGGCGGTCCGTCGCCGACAGGCTTCGGTTCCAACTCAAGGATGGCGACAAAGTCCTGGCCTTCGGGCGCATATCGGTGTACCGGCCGCGCGGACAGTACCAGCTCGTGGCGGAGCGTGTTGAGCCCGTCGGGCTCGGGGCGCTGCAGGCGGCCTTCGAGGAATTGAAGCGGCGCTTGGCGGCCGAAGGCATCTTCGACCCGCGCCGCAAAAAGCCCCTGCCGGCATTCCCCCGCCGCATAGGGCTCGTGACCAGCCCCGAGGGCGCCGCGGTTCGCGACATGATAAAGGTGATCCGCTCCAGGTGGCCGAAGGTGGAACTTATACTCGCCCCGGTGCGAGTCCAAGGCGAAGGCGCGGCGGCGCAGATAGCGCGGGCGATAGGCAACTTCAACCGCCTGGCGTGCGCGGATGTACTGATAATCGGGCGCGGCGGCGGTTCGATCGAGGATCTGTGGGCTTTCAACGAGGAGGTCACGGTGCGCGCCGTGGCGGCTTCCCGAATACCGACGATATCGGCGGTGGGGCACGAGGTGGATATTACCTTGTGCGACCTCGCCGCCGACGTCCGCGCCGCCACGCCGTCGAACGCCGGCGAGATAGCGGTGCCGGTGATGGCCGAAGTCGAGGCGCGGCTGGACGAACTGGGATGGAGACTTGCGGCCGCGGCAGACCGGGCCCTGGAGACGCGCCGCGAGAGGCTCGGCATGATGGCTTCCCTGATATCGCCCTCCCGCGCCCTGGACCGCGTCCGGATGCTCGGCCAGAGGCTGGACGATCTGTACTCCCGCATGTCGGCTGCGGCGGCATCCCGACTGCGCGAAAAGAAGGATATGCTCCTGCGCATGGCGGGGCGCGTCGAGGCCCTCTCGCCGCTTAAAGTCCTCGCCAGGGGCTATTCGATAACGCGGCGCGCGGGACAAACCGCCCCGCTGCTGTCGGCGGAAGGATTGGTTGCCGGCGAGGCGCTGGAAACCATGCTGGCGGAAGGCGCGGTGATATCCAGGGTCGAAGGAAAGACGACAGATCTGCCGGCGGGGCCGGCATGATCTCCGAACGGGGAGCTCCGAAGCGCATTTTGGGTGCGGGCTTATGCGGAACTAGGGCTTATGAGGGACTATGGCCTATACGGTATGCGGTCGGGCGGCCCGCGCGACTCCGCGGCGCCATGGCGGGCAAATGACGAGGGAGGCGCATGATGGGAAGACCGAGGGAAGAAAACCGCGAACCGGATAAGGCTGGCGCGAACGGCGGGGCCGGCGAGGGAAGCTTCGAGGAGACGCTGAAGGAACTCGAGGGAATCGCAGCCGCCCTGGAGGAAGGCGGGAAACCGCTGGAGGAAAGCCTGGCGCTCTACGAGCGGGGCATCAAGGCTCTACGGAGATGCCGGGAGATATTGAACAGCGCCGAGGAGAGGATGCGGCTGCTGGTGGAAAAGGAAGGCGGCCCGGCGCTTGAAGACCCGCCTCCCGGCGCGCCGCAGGACATCCGCCGCGGCCGAACCGGGGATGTGGCGGAAGAGGAAACGGAAGAAGAGCCAGAGTAACGATCCGGCGCGGAAGCGCCAAGCCGCCCGGCGGCGGCCGGCGCCGCATCCGCCGAATACGGCAAGGCGCGGAAGGCATCGGCCGGATTCCGCGCGTTCGCTGCCGCTGCGGCCGCATGTCCCGCACGGCGCCGAGGTCGTCGGAACCAAAGGCCGCCGTCGCCGCACGCTCTGCGGCCCGATCCGTACGGCGCCGGGGTCACCGCCCGGAGGATGCCGCGGCTATCTCGCCGGCGAGTTCCAGGAGCTTCGCATCGCGCTCGACGTGCGCGGCCGGCGACCAGAGGTTGATGAACTTCCAGCCGCGGGCGAGCCAGTCGCGCAGGAAGACATCGCCGCGCTCATCGAGAAGGCGGTTCGCCTTGTCCGCAAGCTCGCCGGATATCTTCTTTTCTTGAAGGGCCCTTTCCACAAACAGGATCGCCTCGGCGATCTGCGTTCCTTCCCGCAGCATCTCGAAACGTTCGGTCGTTATCGCGCCTTCGGGCCCCGGCGCCAGGATGCTGTGCGTCGCGTCCCTCGGTCCGCCGGTGCCGCGGCCGCATCCCAGCATGTAAACGCCCTTGCCTCCCGCCTTCGGCACGGGGAACATGTCGCCGCCGAAGTCCCCGACGCCGTCCATACCGCGCATGATCATCTCTTCGGTCAGGTTTCGTATAACAATCAGCGGCGACCAGTCCCAGTGCCGGTTGCGGGCCGTGTCGCACCAGATGCCCGGACGCGGCTTGAGCAGTTCGCGGTAGCCGCGCGGCTTGAGCGGACCTTCCGTCCAGACGCACACGGACCAGCGGACAGGCATGGATATGTCCTTCGATGTGCCCCCGAACCTGCCGCCCAACGTGCCGTTGTGCGCCGTGTAGGCCCATACGCCCTCCGGCCACAGCTTCTTCGCCACATCCACCATCTGCGGCTTCGGCGGGTAGCAGTAACTGTTGTGGCCGAAGGCCGCCACATCCAGCCAGCCGCGATCGGCGATCTTCTTCAAGGCTTCGTCCACGACCGGTTTCCAGAACTTGTAGCTCTCCTCCGTCCCGAACGGAGGCTGCTCCATCGGTTCCAGTTTTCCGGTCGCCGGGTCCAGTACGGATACGGTCTTCACGATGGTATTTTTGCCATCCTTGTCCAGTTCCCCCCAGCAGTTGAGCCGTATCGGGCACGGCTTTCCGGCGGTCTTCGCGACGAGGTCCAGGTACTTGTCGAATACGGAGAAGTCGTATTTGAACGAGCCGTCCGGCTGCCTGACCCACCGCACCATGGACTCGCCGTTGCCTGACAGGCCGTAGAAGTCTATCCCTATATTGATCGGTATCTCCCTCGAATTGACCTCCGCCAGAAGAGACAGGCTTTTGCCCATGAGCTCGAAATGCTTGTCCGACCACAGCGGCACACCGTAGTGTTTCGCTACGGATTCCTGCGACGTGAATATGAGATGATGGACGGTGAAATCCTTCGGATCCGGCAGCGTCCAGCCGTTGACGACAAGACGGATAGGTACAGAGACGGGCTTCAGCCCTTCGGCCTCGACGGTTGCCGTGCCACTATATTTCCCTGGCGCGGCGTCCTGGGGAACCCGGACGGTGAACCAGAGCGAGGCTACCGCCCCGGGCGCGAGTCCGGTCCTGACGATGGGATCGCACAGGTAATCTTCGCGTGGAAGGGGCGCCTTGGCTATGGGGATTTCCGCGGGTATCGCATCCAGGAGGCCGTCGAAA
>CALKMO010000280.1 GCA_937991785.1 uncultured bacterium
GGGGAGGGGAGGGGAGGGGAAGGAGACGGCGGCCCGTCGAAGAGCGGATGCGCCTAATACCGATCGCAGCGGCCTGAAACGATCCCTAATCGCCGGCCGCTCTGCGTTCGCACGCGGGCTTGCGCTACCCGTTTCGCGGCACGATCATCATGGTGGCCCGGAGCTTTCAGGCGGAAGGGGATTGCGGCGCTTCGATGCCAGGTTGCCGCCAACCGGTCACAAGCGCCCGGCGTCTCGGGTCGGACATGGAAGAGCGCGACAAAAAGGTTTCCGGCGGTTCGAGACGACGATCCGCGCGCCTTCAGTCGGCCGACCGCATGCGGACGACGAAGCATCATGCCTCCCCGCCGGTCCGGCGGCCGATGGAATCGCGCATCACTTCCCTGTAAATCCTCATCGTCCTGGTCAGGTTCCGTCCGTCGTCCTTAGCCTTCTCCAGGGCATCGACCGCCTCGCCAATAACCGTCTCGGCGTCCATCGTCTCTCCGTCCCACATAGAAACTCCCACGCTTACCGTCACGCGGCCCAGCGGCTGTTTCTCGCCCCCTTGGAAGACGTATCGCGCGACGCACCCCCGTATCCTGTCGGCTATGGCCTCTGCGCCTTTATCGTCGAGTTCCTGCAATATTATCGCAAACCTGTCCTCTCCGATGCGAAATACGAAATCTCCTTTCCGGATATTCTGGCGTATCAACGCAGCAAGCTCGGCCAGTAAATGGTCCCCCTCGCGCTTACCGTTGAGAAGTTTAAAGTAGCTGAAGTGGTCTACATCGAGCATCACGATCGGGAATCGCCGCCTGGCGCGGGCGGATCTTCCTATGAGGCAGCAGACCGCCCGCCTGAGCGAATCGGCGCCCGGGAATCCGGTAAGCGGATCAACGGATTCGGGATCGTCCGCAACCGCAGTCTGGAATCTGCCGGATTTCGCCTTGGAGACAAGCACCTGTTCGGAGCGGGCGGCCAGCGCCGCTTGGATGCGCGAGTTCAAAGCATCCACATCCACCGGCTTGGAGAGGTAATCGAAAGCCTGGGCGTCGCGAAGCGCCTCTATGGCTGTATCAATCGTCCCATAGGCGGTCAGAATGATTACCTGGACGTCGGGGCGTAAGCGCTTGACCTCCTTGAGCAACGCGATGCCGTCCATCCCCGGCATGCAGAGGTCCGTCAGGACTATGTCGAACTGCTCCCGCTCGAGGATAGCCAAGGCATCCCTGCCGGACTCCACGGCCGTCACACTATTCCCGGAGGCCTTCAGTCGGAACTCCAAAACCCTTCGTACGCCTGGATCATCCTCCACTATCAATATCTTCGCCCCGCTCATAGCCTCCCTCCTAAATAGTCGGCCTCTTTTTTCGACCTTTTCCGCCTACAAGCCGTCCATCGCCCTCACTTGAAGGGCTCCTTTTTCGCGCCCACGCTCTCGGCTTTCTCCGTATCCGGCAGGCCGGTGGAATCCAGCCTGATGCCAACCCTGTTTTTTTGAACAGTCATTTCGTATTCGAATATATTCTCGATTATCCCGATCAGCTTTCCCGCAGATATCGGCTTCTGCACAACTCCTACAATACCCTCGGCAAAAGCCAAGCCGCTGCGAAACGCATCCTCGGCATATCCAGTTATCAAGAGTATCGGCGGCAGCTTCCGGCAGCCGACCCCCCCATAGATCCGTCCGCGCCCAAATTCCTCAATCCATACCTTGTGCACCTGTGCGCCTGAAAGATGCGGCATGCAAACATCTAACGTTATCAGGTCGAAGTCGTTGCAGAGCAAAAGATTCGTGGCCTCCTCGCAGTCTTCGGCTCCCCTTGGGGAATACCCGTATATCGAAAAAATATGGCAAAAGAGCGTTCGCACTTGTGCGTCGTCATCCACCACCAGTATTCGTTTTCGTTCAGGTTTCTTGCCTGAGGACACGTGATAGCCTCCTATCGCATGCCTAATCCGGCCTAAAAACTATGAGCATTTTCCATGCCATACCCGCCCTGCGGAAATGCGATCGGATCGTCCTTGCGGATCAATATGTTATAGAATTCAGTCGCTGTCATGGAAACCGGACGGTTGAGTGTCCGTTGTCCGGTTTTCTTCAGAATTTACCGTACACTGTCTGTTTGGAAGTATGGCAATAACATGAAAAAAGATTATACATTCTGCGGTCTTTCCCATGTACGGTTGCGAGCGGAATCGTAGATCGCCTCCATTATCGCATGCACTGCGGCGCCGTCTTCAAGTGACGGTGAACCGTCGCGGCCTTCGGCAACGGCCTTAAGGAAAGCCGCAAGGCATTCCATGTGAGCGCGCATCCAGCCGATCGAAAACTTCGGACCTGGGAATTCCGGGGCGCGGTCATAGCGCTGGACGCATTCTATCTGCGTATATCCTCGCTTGCCGCCATGGGGGGATCCCTGGGCAGACATGTCGTAGAAATAAAGCCAATTAGGTTCCTGCAGCGAAAATCTGAGCGCTCCCTTGGAACCGTGTAACTCAATCCGCAAGTCGTCCTGCGACCCGGACGCGATTCGGGAGGCTTCCATAGTACCGATGGCCCCCGATTTCATCCTGATCAAGGCGAAGACCGCATCGTCAACCTCGACCTTGCCCATGCCCTTTCCGCCGGGCATCGGTCTTTCCCTCACGAACGTTTCTGTCCGACCCATGACTTCCTCTACATCTCCCAGCAGCCACCGCACCAGGTCCAGGATATGGCTGCCCAGGTCGAACAGCGCGCCGCCGCCGCTGCTCTTCGCGTCCAGCCTCCAGGAGATCGGCCTGGACGGATCCACGTACCCCGAATGCAGGTACATCGCCCTGAACGAGCGGACCTCGCCTATATCGCCGCCGGAGACCATCTGTTTCATCCTGATGGTCGCCGGCAGGAACCTGTACTGGAAAGTCATCTGCCGCGTCCCGGGCTTGCTTCTTGCCGCCGCTACGATCCGACGCGCCTCCGACACATTCATGCACAAGGGCTTGTCGCAATAGACATGTTTGCCGGCTTCTATCGCTCGCAGGAGGAACTCGGCGTGCAGCGCATTCGGCGCGCAGCAGTGGAGGATATCTATGCGCGGGTCGGCCACAAGCTCCCGCCAGTCCGTCGTCGCCAGGCCGAACGGCGCGACTGCTCGCGCCTTCTCCGCCGTCTCCCGCCGGGACGTACACACGCCTACAAGCTCGGTCTCAAGCGGCACCGGGTCGAAAAAGTACGGGAGGTTCGCATAGCCCCACGCGTGAACCTTTCCGATGAGTCCGAATCCGAAAAACCCTACGCCGATCTTTCCGCCTTTCATGGCGCCTCCCGTCTTCGATCCGCGGCCGAGGTCCGGCCGGGACGGCCTCCGCTTCGGCCCCGCAGGAAATTTCTCACGCCACCGCGCAGAACGGCCAGCCCGTCAGCCTGGCCAGGCGCCGCGCCGGCTCGACGGCGTCGCCGAAAACCATGGCCAGATGGTGCGAACCTCCGGCCTCGCTATAGCGCGAGAGGAAACCGCACAAATCCCCCGCCGGTCTAAGGAAGAAATGCGGAGTATCCTGGCCGGCTACAGGGGGCACATCCTCTACGCCCGCGCGGGCGGCTATAAGCTGGAAACGCCCCCCCGGTCCCGTCGTCAGGTTGGCAAGCGTGACCGGGCCGGGACGGCACGACTGGCGCAACGCGACGTACGGCTTGCATTCCCCGTATTTGAACTCGCGAAGGATCAGCCTCGGCCTTTCGGACGGCCTGCCCATGCGCCAATTGCACTCGGCCATGTGCGCCATGTATATCCTGCCGCCCGCGAAATCCATTGAGAACATTTCCGTGAAATCGGCCGGCCCCCTAAGGCGGCCCATCATGTATACGCACGCCGCCGACGCGGCATCGCCCTCGCCGCCGTAGCCGTATCCGTCGGCCAGCATCATCGAAGCCGCGAGGAACGGAACCGTCTCGCATATCCCCGATTCGCCGAACGAGACGAAGTTGAGCGTCAGCGCATCGAGCTTTTCGTCCGAAGCGATCTTCCTGAAGGCGTAAAGGAGCTTGAGCGAACGGACCATATCCGCCCGGCCGATCTTCGGGTCCACATCGAAGTTCCTGCGCAGCTCGGCTTCCGCCTCGCGCAGCGCCTTGCCCGGGGCGGATGCCGCGAGCGATGCCAGCCGCGTCAGCGGGACTCGAACGATCTCAGGCCCGACCTGCATGCGGAACGCAGTTTCATCCAGCCCGAAGTCGCCCATGCCCTCGAAAGGCGCGCCGAACATGCCGATACGGCACCGACGCAGATCCTTCGCGATTTTCGCCACCTTGGCCCAGAGGACGACGTCCGCCCTGACAGCCGCATCCTGCCAGGGGCCGGTCACGATTTCGAAACCGCGGTACGGCGCGCCGCCTTCGGCACATATCCCGCTGGTGCCGCCGCCCCCATGCCCGCCGCCTTCCGGGCCGGGACGGACCGGTCCCGGAAGAAGCGAAAGGCGGCCCGGATCGTACAGAGGGGCGGAGCGCCTCAGCACGTTCGCCAGGTCCTGGACCCCGTGCATCCCGTGGTTTTCCAATATGTGTTCGACCTTGAGATTGCCGGGATCCAGCGCTTCCAGCTTCTGCGTATTAAACAGAATCTTTGGGATCGGCGTCCGCAGCAGCGCCGGCGCCGCTATCATGCTCGGCGCGTATGTAAGGAACAGGACGATTATCGCGTCCGCGTCGGCGCGCTCGAAGCCCCTTATGGCATCATCAACCGCCTCCCGCGTGTTGCACACGTCGGCCGCCTCGATGTCAATATCATCCCCGAAAGCGCGGGCCAGTTCCGCAGCGAACCTCCGCTGCTTCGCCTTGAGTTCAGGATACGCCTTGTCGTAGAGCTTCAACATCAACGGGAGAAGCCCGACCCGCGGTTTTTCGGAAGGTTTCACGCCTCGTCTCCTCCATTCCCATCCAGAACGTTCCAGGGATTCCGCCGGAGGATCGCCGGTCGGCCCCTCTTTCCCGCCTTTCCCCGCTGCGCGCTTACCGGGATGGCGCCGTCCTGCCGCTTTTCCCCTTCGTCGAAAGGACCGCGCCGGGAGGCTGGGCGGGCCGGTCGCAAAAAAGCGATAACCTGCGCCCCCGGTCCGGCTGCCCGTCAGACATTCGACCGCCTTCCATCCTCGGCGCGCCCTCCCGCGATCAGCGCGAGCAGCCCAGCTCTTTTTCCGTCTCGCCGATGGCCTCGTCTATGATGTCCATCCCTTTCGCGGCCAGCTTCTCGTCAATTATCAACGGCGGGGACATGCGGAGTATGTGGCCGGCCGGTATCCAAGCCAGGCCTTTCCGGAAGGCCTTCTGGTAGACGAGCTTCCCCGCCTCCTCGAACGGTTCCTTCGTAGCGCGGTCCTTTACCAATTCGATGCCCAGCAGGCATCCCATCCCGCGCGCCTCGCCTATTATAGGGTGTTCGGCAGCCATACGCCGCATGCGCTCGAGGAAGAACTTCTCCAGGCGCATGACGTTTTCGAGTATGCCCTCCTCCTCGATGACCTCCAGGCTGGCCAGCGCCGCCGCGCACGCCATCGGGTTGCCGCCGTAGCTGCTCGATGCGGATATCCTGTCTATCCCGTCGGCGAAAGGCTTGCGGACGCACATGGCCGTCACCGGGAAGCCGTTGCCGAAACCCTTGCCGAGGGTGACTACGTCGGGGACGACGCCTAAGCGCTCGCAGGCCAGCATCGCGCCGGCGCGGCCGCAGCACGTCAGCACCTCGTCGGCCATAAGCAGCATCCCGTGCCTGTCGCAGAATTCGCGCACGCGCCGCAGGTAATCAGGATGGGGTATCACGGATCCTGCCCAGCCCTGTATCGGTTCGAGCACGAATCCGGCCGCCTTGCCGGCGGTCGCCTCGACGAGATACTGCTCGTAGAACCGGAAGTACGCGTCCAGGTCCTCGCAGCCGTCTTCCTTTCTGAATGCAGGCCGGTAGGGATAGGACCGCGGCACCATGTGGAACCCCGGCGCCCTGGTCGGACCGAAGAACGCGTTCGTCCTGGCGAGGCTCACGGCGCCGAAGGTCTTGCCGTGGAAATCGGAAAAGCCCGAAAAGAACTCCCACTTCCCGGTCGCGGCCCTGACGGCGCGCAAACCGGCCTCGACGGCAACGGTCCCGCTGTCGTAGAGCTGCACGCCTCCGAAGTCGCCCGGCAGCATGGAGAGCAGCTTCTCCACGAGGCGCACCTTTACTTCGGTGGTGAAGTCGTGACAGTTCATCAGGGTGCGGGCGTAGCGCGCCACGGCCTCGGAAACCTTAGGATGGCAGTGCCCAAGGCCTGTCACGTATATGCCGGAGGAGAAGTCGAGATACGTGTTGCCGTCGGCGTCGGTCAGGGTCGCGCCGAATCCTTTCTCGAAGGCCACGGGGAACAGGCGGACCTGCGAGGAAAGCCCCTTGAAAGCGCCCGCTATCCTCCCGTGAAGTTCCTTCGATCGCGGCCCGGGGGGCGGCACCCGGATATCCGGCAGGCGTCCGGCATCCAGGCCGCGCTTCCACCAGTCCCGCGGCACCGGCGGGAAAAACGGATCACGCGCCGATCCGCCGCAACACTTCTCCGACGAGCCGCTTGGCGTTCCCATAGAATATGTCATCTATCTCCTCCTTCCTCAACCCGATCTCGTGCGCCGCCTTCAGCGCCTCGCGCACGATCTCGTAGACGAAAAGCGTGCACCTTATCGGGTAGACAGGACCGGGATTGTGCACGCTCCACTTGTATGGCCTTGCCGTGAAGAAATGCCGCTGGCCGTTGACCGCGATCACCTTGCCGCGCGTCTGCGCGACGGGGAAATCGGAACCGTAGAGCAACTTCTTCCTGTCGAAGACCCGGAAGACTTCCCGCATAACCTCCCAGTTCTGGACGTTGGAAAAATCGGCCCACAGATTGGGGATGTCGGCGTATCGTGGCAACTCGCTTACGGATTCGGGCGCGTACGATCTTCCCGCGTGCGCCAGGATAACGACGGCGTTCGGCGCTCGGCGGCAGAGCTCGCGCACCTGTGCGATATTCGCAGGATCCGAAAGCCGGCCCGCCCTAGGGATATGCAGCATTATTATGAGCCCGAGGCGGTCCGCGACCGACATCATGGCATCGGAGACCATCTGAAGGACCGTGACATCGTTCTGCGGAACGCCGAAGGCTGCCGAGGCCAGGGTCCAGTAGGGCTTGAACCCAAGCAGCCCGAGTTCGCGCACGCGCCGCTCCAGCCGGTCGGCGCGTTCCTCTGGCCCGGCCACCAAGAGCCCGTAGCGTCCCGGGATGCGACGGCAGCATGCGGCCACGTACTCGTTGTCGGCGTCCCTGTCGCGGCCGGCCCCGAGCGTCGCGAACCATAACGCTTCGATCCTGTGTTTCGGGAAAGCCCTGGCGAAATTTTCCTCGGCGTCTTCCATCGGGTACCTTTCGACGACCTTCGGCTGCGACGGGTCGGACGACTCGCCGGGCTGCGGCGCGTCGTATATGTGCAGGTGCGCGTCGAATATTGTCGGCGGCAGGAAGGGCAGTATCTCCCGCTCGTATATCGGACCGTCTATCTCGGCCACGTACTCCATGGAACTGGCCATGTCGGAGCCCCCTCAATCAGAGCAGGACCTCTTCCGCAGGACTCGGCGACGGCCGTCTATCCTGCGAGATGCAAGTATTCCTCGTAAAGCCGATCGTAAGCGGCGGCCGCATCCGGCGACGGCTCAAACCTGGCGGCGCTCTGCCCGCCGGCGAGGGATGCCGCCGAACGAATATCCGAAAAGAACCCGGCGGCCACGCCTGCCAGGATCGCCGCGCCCAGGCAGGCCGCCTCAGCAAGCGCCGGGACGAGGACCGGCCTGCGCGTCGCGTCGGCGACTATCCGGGGCCAGCACCGGCTTCCGGCGGCGCCGCCGGCCATGCGCAGCGACTCGGCCTTCAGCCCCAGCTCCGGCAATCTCTCCATCGCCCTCCGTATGGCAAACGCGGCGGACTCCATCGCGGCCCGCAGCGCGCTTCCTCTGCCGCGGTCCGCCGGTCTCGAACCGACCGCCTCCCCGGCGTCCGACCCTGACGTCTCATCCCGGTACGATGCCTTGGCCGGATCCGCCAATCTCAAGGATGCCCTCGGCCGGCCGCCGCGTGCGACCAATGCCTCGACGCCTCCCGAAC
>CALKMO010000281.1 GCA_937991785.1 uncultured bacterium
CGTCCAGCATGAAAACTCCGCATCTAACCGTCGTTGATTTCGCGAACGGCCGGTATCGTAACCGCCCGCGCCCAAACAGTACAGGTACTCTCTGAAGCCGAAAACGGCTCGATCGAAGCGCCCCGCCTTTTGGATTTGTTAATGAGAACGGCAATGGTACATTTCACGGTAGCGATTTAGGCGGCGGAGGAAGACATGGGCGAAATCCCTGCGGCCGCAAGACGCACGTTCCCCTCGGCGGCCGGCGGCTTTTCTTTCGGCGGCGCGCGCCGAATCGGCACGGCGGCCGCGGTTTTAGCCGTTCCGGCCGCATTGGCGATCCGCGCAGCCTGCGGAGAAGAGTGGTTCGATCCGGCATGGGGATATCGGCGGGCCGTCGAGATAAGGCCGACCGGCTCGGTGGCGTCCGGGGCGGAGACGGGAGTAGTCGAGATTCACACGGCAGGCAAGGCGCTTCCCGACAAGACGGATGTGCGCGTCACGTGCGACGGCGCCGCCGTACCCTTCGCGTTGCTCCAGGCCGGCCCCGGAGATTTCTGCCGCGTGGCCTTCAGGATGAAACCGGCGGCAGCTTCGTACTACGTCTATTTCGGGAACCCGAAGGCGCCGCCGGCAAAAGGCTGGATCCCGGAGCGCGGCCTGCTGCTCGAAACCCGCCGCTACAACGGCGGAGACCCCAACAATCTGGAGAAGATGCGCGATGTAATCTCTCAGAGCGGCCCCTCGTTCGGCGCTGACTTCGTGCCTAACGTGTTCCACGGCTGGAATGAGTTCTCGCGTGAGGACAGATACGTCAGCATATACAGGGGCCGGCTGAACTGTCCGAAAGAGGGCGAATATGAGTTCGCCACGTCGAGCGACGACGCTTCGTTCCTGCTGCTGGACGGCAAACTGGTAGCGGATTGGCCCGGTTGGCACGGGGCGTTGCCTTACGCCTTCAGGACGGGGAAAATCCGTCTCGGCGCGGGCCTGCACGACTTCGAGTATCTGCACGTATCGGGCGGAGCGCCGGGGGTCGCCGTGGCGGCATGGAAGCCTCCCGGCGGGCGAATGGAGCCGATCCCGCCCGATGCGTTCACGTCCGTCGCCAGAGGCGCATCGGGACGACTGGAAGCCAGGACCGGTCCCCATCCGGATTTCCGGATAAAAAGGGCTGGTATGGCGTTTATGGACGATATCCCCATGGTCAGGTGGCGATTTTTCCAAGATTGCGGTCCGCTTGCCTCCGGACCGTTCAGGTGGGAATTTGGTGATGGGCAGAAGGCGGAGGGCGAGGCGGTAGAGCACCGATACCTGCGGCCGGGGCTGTACGAGATCAGGCTCTCGTGCCGGATCGGCGGACGGGAGGCATCCGTTTCCGCCAAGTTGTACGTTGACCAGCACGATTTCTCGCCGAAGGTCCGGGCCGCCGTCGAAGACCCGGCCACGTACGCCGAGGCGGTTTCCAGGTACGACTGGACGGAGGCGGACGTCAAGACCCTCCTGCGCGCATCTGGGCTGCTGGAGGAATACGGCTACGAAGACGCGCGCATCGCGATAGCCCGCGCCGTCCTGTCGCGGCGCGAGGGCGTGGACGACGACGCCTACTTCGGCCAGGCCATCGCCCTGAGCTTCCTGCTCCGCGACTCGAAGAAGAACCCAGACGCGGCGCTCGAGGTCCTGCGATCGGCTGAGGAGCGGCTCAAGGAGAACAGGAACCTCCGGGCGAAGATCAACCGCGAGATCGGGGACGTGTATTTCTACTACAAGGGCGACCTGGACCGGGCGCTGCTCGAATACGACAAGGTCGTCGGCCGCTACGCGGGACTCGAGGATAACGTCGTTCGGGTAACTAAAATAAAGATCGGGGACATATTCCGCGAGCGCGGGCTGCGCGAAAAGGCTGAGGCGCAATACGACGAAGCGGAGAAACTGCGCGTCCACAAGACGCCGGCAGAGCAGATCCCGTCGCGCCTGGGATACTTGGTCCATTCAGCAGAGGATTACATCCGGCGCGGGCTGCTCGCCGAAGCTAAGAAGGCGGTGGACACGTGGGAGTGGGAGTTTCCCAAGGAAAAGCTTCGCGGACATTCGACGATGCTAAGGGCAGCTATCGCCATGAAGGAGGGCAATGACTTTGAGGCCATCAAGCAAATGGAAACGCTCGTGCGGGTGAATCCGGAATCAGAATACGCCGGCCGCATGCTGTACATGCTCGCCGAGCTTTACCTTAAGCGGAACGAAAAAGACAAGGCGATCGAAAAGCTACAGGATCTGGTAACGAACCACCCGGAGAGCGATTGCGCGGCTGACGGCGAGAAAAAGCTTAAGGCCTTGGGCCGGTCTATGCATGGAAACGAAGACAAGAAAAAGGCAGGGAGGAACGCAGGGAAGGGCGGCCCCTAGGCTGTCGGCATGTCGCTGCTGATGTGATCCGATAGGCCTGGGATAGAGGAGGAGGCGGCACCGGATGACGCATCGCGGAAGGATAAGGAAGATAATATCGGGGAAGGCCGCGGACCGATGCGGGCTGTGGCTTGGCAATCCGCACGCATCTACATGGCCGATATTCCATAGTTATTTCGGAACAAAGTCGCAGGAGGAGCTGCGCGTCAGGCTGGAAGACGATTTCCGCTGGATATGTCCCCAGTTCTTCGCATCAACGTACCGCTACCCGGAAGGCAGGAAGATATTCGACTCCGGGGTAAAAAAGGTGGCGCATGGACAGGCGGCGGGACTGGGCAACGCCGAGACGATCGCCGATGTCGAGGCGTTCGAATGGCCTGAAGTCAAATATCTCAACTTTGACGAATGCCTCGCCGCACTGCGCAACGCTGGCGATGGTTATCGCGCCAGCGGATTCTGGACGTGCTTTTACCACAACGTTAT
>CALKMO010000282.1 GCA_937991785.1 uncultured bacterium
GAAATTCACAATCGCCTTTCGCTCTCGGATGCTCATCCCAAATGCGGAATCACCTGTGGATTATATTTTTATGCCGGATCTAAGCATTCCGTAGGTAAAAAACGCCCATTTCGATTCTTTCAAAGAACTATATGCTAATAGGGATGCGACTCCTTAATCCCCCTTCCCACGCTTCTGGTATGCTCCTTGCTTTCCAGGCTGGCGGCGACTCGCAGGGCGGCGATTGCCGTGCGGTTGCTCCTCCGGCGTCGACGGGGCAGGGCAAACCTTGTGGCGCCGGAGGATCTTTTTCACACCGGGGAGAGAACATGATAAAGACTCCCAGCCCCATCCGTGCGGTCGCGGTCCTTATTTTTTCTTTCCTTCTCCTATCGGCCTGCAGCGGCCCTGAGGAGAAAAAGGCGCGTTTCTTCAACCGCGCCAAGGAGCTGCACGCCCAGGGGGACGCCTCCCGCGCCCGCCTCGAGGTCAAAAACGCGCTCCAGATCGACCCTCGGTTCGCCGAGGCCCATCTGCTTCTCGGCAAGATCGAGCTCGGATCCGGAAACCTCAGGGGGGCCTCCGGCGCTTTCTCCAAGGCCGCCGAGCTGAACGCCGGGCTGGATGAGGCCCAGCTCGAGATGGGAAAACTTTTTCTCATCACCGGCGCTCCCGCCAAAGCTGCCGAAAAGGCGGACCTCATCCTCGCTCGCAGCCCCCGACACCGCGAGGCGCTTCTTCTCAAGGGCTCGGCTTTGCTTGCCAACAAAGACGCCCAGCGCGCGGTGGCCGTTTTGGAGGAGCTGCTTCTCCAAAGGGAAAGCCGCCCCGAGGCACACCTTCTCCTCGGTATGGCCCTAGCCGAGGCGGGCGATAAGGCCCACGCCGAAAAGATTTACGGCGAGGGCATCGTCGCCCATCCCAATTTCGCCCCTTTGCGCATCGGACTCGCCCGGCTTCATGCCGCCTCCGGCCGTCCGGCCGAAGCCGAGACCGAGCTGCGCGAAGCCGTGCGCCTCGAGCCCCGCCGCCCCGAGTTCGTTTTCGCTCTTGCCGGGCATCTCTGGGAAATCGGCCGCTCCGAAGAAGCGGCCCGCCTGGCTGAACAGTTCGCCGCCGCCGAGCCTGAATCCGAGGCCGCCGCCGAGGCCGCCGCCCGCTTTCTCGTCGCCAAGAAGGACCCCGCCCGCGCTGCCCCCCTTCTCGAGCAGGCCGCCGCCCGCCTGCCTTCCAGCATCCGCCTGCGGCTTCTTCTCGCCGACCTTTACTTCAACGGCGGTCGCCCCGAGAAGGCCGTTTCGACCCTCGAGGAGAGCCTGACCCTCTCCCGCGACCCCGCCGACCCGGCACTTCTCCAGGCGAAGACCGCTCTCGCCCGCACTCACTTTCTTCTTCGCCGTCCCGAGCGCACCGAGCCCCTCCTCCAGGAGGTCCTGGCCACGAACCCCAAGAGCATCGAGGGCCAGCTCCTGAAGGGGGATCTCCACCTATATAAAGGGGAGGCCTTGCCGGCCATTTCCGCTTACCGCATGGTCGCAGGAGAGCAGCCGCAGAACATCACCGCCCGGGTGCGGCTCGCCGCCGCCCACGGTTTGAACGGCGAGTTCGACCTTGCGATCCAGGTGCTGCAGGAGGCGCTCAAGATCGACCCCCGCTCGCGCGAAGCGCACCTGGCTCTCGCGCGGACGCACATCGCCCGCAAGGCCCCTGCCGCGGCCGAGGCCCAGCTCCGCCGGCTCGTCGAGGTCCTCCCCGAAGATCCCGTCGGCCTTGCCGCCCTGGGGGACTTTCTCGTCGCCACCGGCAAGACCGCTCCGGCCGAAGAAGTCTTCCGCGAGATGACCCGTCGCCACCCGGCCGCCGCTGCAGGACACCTCCGCCTTGCCCGCCTGCAGCTTTCGGGAAACCGCCCCGCCGAGGCGCTCCGGACCCTCGAGACGGGTTATGCAGCAAACCCCGCGGCAAACGAGCTTTTGGCCGAGATCGTCCGCCTGCAGGTCGCGCGCAAGCAACACCCCCAGGCCTTGGTGCTCCTCAAATCGCGCCTCGATGCAAACCCAGCGGATCTCGTCGCCCTCAGCCTCACGGGCTTCGTGCACACCGATCTCGGCCGCTTCGCCGAGGCCGAGGAGGAGCTGAAAAAAGCGATCGCCCTTCAGCCCCTCTGGCCCGCGGCGCACGCCAACCTCGCCCGCCTGTACCTCGCCCAAAACAAACGCGAGGATGCCGTCCGGCGCCTGGAGGAGGGGATCGCCGCCAACCCCGGCGATGCGGCGCTGCACCTCACGCTCGCCCATCTCTACCAGGAAGACCGTGACATTTCGGCCGCGATCCGCGTCTACGAGCGCGCCCTCGAAAAGATCCCCCGGCTCTGGATCGCGGCGAACAATCTCGCTTTTCTCCTCGCCGAACACTCCGCCTCCGAGGCGGATCTTTCCCGCGCCTTGGCGTTTGCCGAGCGCGCCCTCCAGGCGCGTCCCAACGATCCGGACTTGCTCGACACCTTGGGATGGGTGTATTTTCGCCAAGGTGATGTCCCGCGGGCGCGCGCGCTGATCGAGCAGGCCCTTTCCGCCGCGCCCGATGAGGCGATCCTGAACTACCACCTTGCCGCAGTGCTCGCGCGCCTCGGCAACCACGCCGAGGCGGTCGACCGGCTAAACCGCGCGCTCTCGGGCCAGGCCGACTTTCCCGGACGGGAGGAGGCGATCCGGCTTTTGAGAGAGCTTTCCTGAAGGAGGATCTCCGATCCATGTCCCTGCCGCTGCGGATGCTGACCGCTCTTGCGCTCGCTTGCCTTCTCATTTGTCCCCCGGCCGACGCCGCGGAGGCCGCCGTTTCCGCCGCCTCCGGTTCCGATTACGTGATCGGCCCGGGGGATTTGCTTCTCATCTCGGTCTGGAAGGACGAGGCCTTGACCCGCCAGCTGGTCGTCCTGCCCGACGGCAAGATTTCCTTTCCGCTCGTCGGCCAGATCCAGGCCGCGGGCCGCACCCTCTCGGAGTTTTCCTCCGAGCTCGAAAAACGCCTCGAGCGTTTCGTCCCCGGGGTCGATCTGAGTGTCGTCGTCCAGCAGGTGAACAGCCTGATCGTCTACGTCATTGGCCGGGTGAACAACCCCGGCCGCTTCGTCTTGAACACCGAGGTGAACGTCCTTCAGGCGCTGGCCATGGCGGGAGGATTGAACCCCTTCGCCAAGCGCGGCGACATCAAAATCTTCCGCCACGAGGGCGGGACAACCCGCATCTTCGGTTTCGACTACGACAAGGTGTCCGCCGGGGAGGAACTCCGGCAGAACATGACCCTGCGGCGCGGGGATGTGATCGTCGTTCCCTGAAACCGCCGCTCGGAGGAGGCAGCGTGAAGGAACCCAAGCTGTGGGCCTGCGCGGTGTTGCTTTTCGTCTACGGCGCAGCGTCGGCGGATGAAATCAAACTCACCCCCATCGTCGCCTTGCGCCAGGAATACAACAGCAACCTCTTTTTCGACGACAGGGACAAGAAAGACGACTTCATCTCCCGCGGCCGCGCGGGCCTGGACTACCTTCACCGCACCGAGCGGCTCGATTCGCGGATTTCGGGGTTTGTCACCCCGGTCTACTACTGGGATAAAGATGAACTAAACGCGGTCGACCAGGACTACGCGGGACGAGCCTCCTTCCGCGTGAGCCCCCGCTTCAGCCTTGGGGGAAACGCCGCCCTGCGCGTCGACCACCAGCCCGACCGCGACCTTGCCGCCACCGGCTTGACTTACGGCGACAACCGCCGCCTCCGCCAGAACTACGGCGCCAACGCCGCCTTCGCCGCAACCGAGCTCTGGACCGTTTCCGGCTCTTACGGCCACGGCCGCGAGGACTGGCGGGCGCGCGGGGACGACGCGATCGAGAACTGGCGAAGCCATACGGTGACGCTCGAGCTTTCCCGCGAACTCGGCCGCGCCCCCGGCAT
>CALKMO010000283.1 GCA_937991785.1 uncultured bacterium
TCGCGCCGCGCCGGGAGGACGGAGGTATCGGCCTTTTACGTCGGCCGCATAATGCTTGAGCGCTTATTCTGTCCCATCCGCCATCTATTCCGTCTCCTGAAAGGCATCCTGCGGCAGGACATGGAAGAAAACCGGGGATGAATTCAGCCCGCTTTGCTGAACAGAACGAGTTCAAAAGCCGGCTTCGCCAGGCTCGCGATGTTCACTGCGATTATGGACCATTTCCAGCGAATTCCTGTCGGCGAGAAGCGTTTATTCCCGTGTGGAACCTGGCGATCCCGGCGGGACTTGAACCCACAACCTCCGGCTCCGCAGGCCGACGCTCTATCCAATTGAGCTACGGGATCGTCAATCGCCCCAACTCTTATAATGTTTATCCCGCTACGCCCATCGAAAGCAAGTTTTTTTCCAAAAGGCGATGATGGCGGGGGGCATGGCCGTAAATGCGAAGGCGTCATGCGCTAAAGCGGAGAGAGCAGGCGGTTGCGGCCGACGGCTCTATAGCGGACCCCGTTTTTCGGACCGGTGGCTAGCGTCGGATTTTGGACCGAGAAACGGCGGAAGGGAGGGAGGATGAAGAAGTCTTCGCCTGAGCCAAAACTGGGGTATGAATTCAGCAAAGCGGGCGGTTGACACTGGCCTCGGCCCGATACATAATGCAGCGGAACGGTGGGTGTAGCTCAGCTGGTTAGAGCATCTGACTGTGGATCAGAAGGTCGGCAGTTCGAATCTGCTCACCCACCCCAGCAAATCCGCTCGGACCGGAGCGCCGCGGTTATCGCACCGGTGCGCCGTGCGCTTTTTTCGGCGATTCCGCAACATGCGGTTCCGCCCTTTGAGCAGGACCATCCCGGCAGTTGCCGGCCCGTGCGTTTCGCCTAAAATCGCCGGCACGATGGCAAAAAACGCGACTCGCGACGGCGCGTTCCGAAAGTCCGCCGGCGGCATAGCGATTGAGGCGGCGAGGGCTTCCGCGGCGGTAGCCTGCGGGGTGATGATCGCATCTCCGTTCGTCGGCATCGGCGGCCCTCTTCCGCTCATCGTCGGGGCCGGCGGGCTTTTCGCGCTATGCGGCAGCCTCGCTCCGGCCAGCGCCGCGGCGCTCGGCTTCCTTGCTGGCGCCGCGTGGTTTTTGACGGGACTTTACCCGCTGGCGCGAGTCACGCCGGCCGGATACGCGGCGGCGTCTCTTCTCCTGGCGATCTACACTGCCGCCTTCGGGGCCGCGTGCGGTCCGGCATGGAGGCGCGGCGGGACATCGGGAGCGCTGGCGGCGGCGGGACTGTGGACCCTGCTGGAAATCATCCGCGGCCGGATCCCGATATTCGGTTTCCCGTGGATGCTTGCCGGGCACTCCTTCTCCGGGTGGACGCTCGCGTCGCAGATCGCCGACATCTTCGGAGTCTACGGTCTCTCTTTCCTAGCGGTTTTCACGGGAGCCGCGCTTTTCCGGCTGGGGCCGCAGGCGTTCGGAGGCGAGGTGCCTGCGGCCGGCGGCGCCTGGCGCAATGGCGGCGGCGAACGCGCCGGTGCACCCGGCATGGGATTCCCTTCCTCTCGCTCCGAGAAGGCGCTTGGCGCCGACCGCGGTTTCGGCGAACCGGACGTTGCGGAACCGTCCGACGCAGGATCGGTTCGTCCGGGCGCCGCCGAACCATCCGTGCCAGTGCGGGCGCGGATGCCTTTCCGGTTCCGGGACCGGCGCGTTTCCGCGCGCCTCGGCATCGCCCTATGCGCGGCGACATGGGCCGCCGCGATCCTCTACGGCGCGTTCCGCGTAGCGTCGTACGGCGAGAAACTCGGCCCTAAGGTCCTGATCATCCAACCGAACGTCGCGAGCAAGGTGAACCTAAGCGCCGAAGAGAAGGACGCGATGTTCCTGCGGAGCGCCGAGCTTCAGCGCGCCGCGATGGCCGCCGCAGAGAGCCCGCCGGACCTAGTCGTATGGCCCGAAACGATGCTCCCGGGCAGGTTCGAGCTGGACGACTACTCGGAACGCCTGAGACGCCTCCAGGCCGAGCGCCCCGCGCCCATGCTCGTAGGAAGCGATTTCGTGCGAAACCCAGAGGTCCCCGACGTGATGCTGCAGGACTGGTACAACAGCGCGATCCTGCTGGACGCATCCGGCCGGGTCATAGGGCGGCACGACAAAATCCATCTCGTGCCTTTCGGAGAATACATCCCTTTCAGCGACCGGTTCCCATCCCTTAAGCGGCTCGCCACGGTGACGCGGGACAAGTACTCTCCCGGACAGCCGCCCGCGAGGATCTTGGCGCTGCCGGACGGAACCAGGCTGGGCGCCAGCATTTGCTTCGAGGATATCTTCCCAGACCTTGCCGCCCGCCAAGCGGCCGCCGGCATAGACATCCTGATCAACCTGACGAACGACGGCTGGTTCGACGGCACTCACGAGCCGATCCAGCACATGCGTTTCGGCATCTTCCGCGCGATCGAAACGCGGCGCCCGATGATACGCGCCACCAACACCGGGTTGTCGGTCGTGATAGATGCCCTGGGCGCAGTGCGCGATCGCTTGCCGGCAGGATCGCCGTGCACGCTGTTAACCCGTATCCCAATGCCCGCAAACGAGATGGCGTCGTTTTACGCCGCCGTCGGCGATTGGTGGTGGGTCGTTTTCGCCCTGCTGGCGGTCCGCGGCCGTACACCCTCCCCGCCGCACCCAGGACTCCTCAAAGACCGGATATACGGCCTCAGCACGCGCGGCCGGCGCGGAGGATCATCCGGTTCTCCGTTCCACCAACCGGGATCCGGAGACATCACATCCCTACCCTAAAAACTTTGTGCGAAAACCCTTGACAGGTCTTTCGGACGCAACATAATCTTTCTCCCGCGACATCAACTTAAATAGGTTCCGTACCCTACATGGCCTCGCGGAGGATTGCTGGGCCGTGCCGGACGGACCGGTTGCGGTGGGGGATAGTTTGGGGGCGATCGCGTCGCCGGTAGGTCGGAGGGAAAACTGTGAGCATAGTCGCCAAAGTTTTCGTGGTGTTGAATCTGGTGCTGACCGCTGGCTTCTTCTACGTCAGCATGACGTTTTGGGCGACCCGCGCCAAATGGCAGAAGATGTACGAACTGGAAAAGGCGCGGCACATAGAAGATAAGGAGGTCGCCGCGGAAAAGGTGCGCGAGCTTCGGGAAAAGATGCTGGGGCAGGATGAGGAGATACGCCTGGCCAAGCAAAGGATCGAGACGCAGGAGACGCGAATCAAGGACCTGACGGAGCAGAAGGGCGCGGCCGAGATGAAACTGTTCGTGGCCGAACAGCAGAGGGAAAGGCTGCAGACCCAGCTCGAAGAAGCCACCAGGGAAAACGGGCGGCGGGCGCAGCAGATCGAAAAGATGCACATAATCATCGCGAAGCAGCAGGCCGCCGTGGCTACCGCGCGCGCCAACGAGACGCAAGCGCGCAACGAAAAGACCGAGATAGAAAACGAACTTAACGCCACTCGCGAACAGCTGGTGGCGCTGCAGAAGGACAAGCGAAGGATAGAGGAGGACTACGCGCTTCTGTCGAGGAAGATGGAGGCGCTGATGGAGCGCGGCGTCCCGGTGGCGGAGATACTGCAGGATCAGCCCGAGGTGACTCAGAAAGACATACCGGGCGTCCTGGTGCTGGCTGTAAAACCGGAGGTCGGGATGGTCATGTTGTCGGCCGGCGAGGAGCAAGGAGTAAAGACCGGATACCGATTCTCGATAATACGCGGCGACAAGTACGTGGGGAAGGTCCAGGTCGAGAAGGTTTACAACAACATGTGCTCCGCCCGCATACTTCCGGGGACGAAGGACGAAATACGCGAGCACGACGAGGCTAGAAGTCGCTAGAGAAAAGGAGGCTGGATCCGTCGGAACAGGTGCGGCGACGTTCGGGCACAGGGATGAAATTGGGCGTCGGGCTTATCGGAGGTCCGCAAGATGCCAGAGGCGGAAGAAGTCCTGAAGGATAAACCGAAGAGCGGAGTGTACACTGTTCTTCTTATATTGTCCGCAGCCTTCACGACCGGCGCTATGATCGTCATGTACAATGAGCTGAAGGAAGACTATTACTACGGCCAGCAGATAGACGTCGCAACGACGCTGACCAAGAGGAACCGGGAGGACGCGAGGCTGCCGGATCCCTTCGAAAACGAGATAGAGGTTACGCAAGAGGACGTGGACGAGTATAACAAGCTGCCCGAGACTATAGATGGCAAGCAGGTGAAGGTTAAGCC
>CALKMO010000284.1 GCA_937991785.1 uncultured bacterium
GATCCAGCCGATGCCACTTATCGGATGCCCTCCAGACTTAACAATGGTCCTCAACCGCGGCCGGAACTCCGCCGCGCGCGAAGAATGGCCGCCCCGTACCAGGCGGCACCCCAAGGTTGGGGTGCGCCGTACGAAGCGCCCCTTCCCAATCCTACCGATTAGCAGGGCCAACCGGCCTTCAACCGCGGCCTCAATTATGCGCCGACCGGACGATCCGTGCCAGAAACCTTTTGCGGCTGGCATCTTCGCATTCACGGACGTGCACTGCCACAACTATCTCCCTCAACCTGCGTTTGTCCGCCGGAGACGACTGTGATATTTAATACTCCGATGACAGACGCTTTCGGCGTCCTTCGTTCGGAATAAAGCGACGCAGTATCCTGGCGGCGATCCTTGCGGCGTATGCGGCAGCCGCATACGTTCGCGGCGCGCGGAATTCCGAACGCGAGAGCTGCGCTGAAGTAAGATCTGGAGGCGGGAAGCCGAAATGCGCACGCGCGGGTTCATCAAACCGGTGATCGCCGTCACGGTCTCCGCCGGCGCCGGCGTGTTCGCGATACTGTGCCTTGCCAAGATAGACGTGACAGTCTCCGGCCGCGGCGTGATGCGGCCGGTTCGCTACGCCGAGCTGCGAGCCTTGCACGCCGGCCGCGTGATCGAAATACTCAAGAGAAACAACGACCGGGTCGCCGAGGGCGAGGCGGTGCTCGTCCAGGATTCGGCGCAGGAACTCTTCTCGCTCCGGGCTGTCGAGCGCGACATCGAGAAATACGAGGCCGACCTTAAGGCGTGCCTCGGTCCGCTAAGGCGCGAGCGCGAGAATCGCGTAGCGCGGATGGAGGCTGAAGTGAAGGCGGGCGAGGCGGAGATAGCGCGGCGGGGGCACGAAGTCGAGGCCGCGAGGATAGCTCTGCGCGAGGCCATCGAAAGCCCCGTCCAGGCCAGGATTGAGGCGGCGCGGGAGAAGGTTCGCCAGCAGGAGATACGTTTGGCGGCCGCCAAGAAGGAGGTGGAGGACGCCAGAGAGCTTTTCGAGAAGGGCATGCAAAGCAAGGCGACCTTCGAGAAGCTCGTCAGCACCCAGCAGATCGCCGAGAGCGAATTGAAGGTGCGCGAGAACGAGCTGCGCGTGTTGGAAGCTGAGGCGAAAGGTCTTGGCGCAGAAAAGGCCGCCAAGAATCTCGATGCCGCCCTTTCGCGCGTAGCGTCGCTCAGGGCTGCGCTCGACGTCAAGAAAAAGGATCTCGAGAAGGCCAGGCTCGACCTCGAAAACGACGACGCCGAACGCGAGATCCGCGCCAAACTGGAAAAGGCCCGTATCGAGCGGGACCGGCTTAAGAAGGCCCTTGAGGAAAAAACGATCCGGGCCCCCATCGCCGGGATACTGGCGGATTTCTACGTGAAGCCCGGCGCCGTGCTCTCCTCCTCCGATCGTCTCGGGTGGGTCTACGACGTATCGAGCCTGAAGTTCTATGCAGCGGTGCGGCAGGCGGACATGCCGAGGGTGCGGCCGGGGCAGAAGGTCGAACTCTACCTGGACGCCTTGCCGTACCGGAAGGAGGGCGTGTTCGAAGCCGTCGTGACCGAAGTGTCGGCCGTGGCCGAACGTCCCAGGGACGAAGCGGCGTCCATCGCGCTCGACGCCTCTGCCCCTCAAGGACTCGTCGTCTGCAAGGTCCTGCCGTGCGAAAAAAGCAGGCTGTTCAGGGTTGGATTTACGGGGTTGGCGGAGGTGATAGTCGGGAGGAGCAGCATACTCTCTATACTGGCCGGATGGGAAGAAACCGAGATGTACGGGCTGGACGCCGCGATGGGGGCCCGGGAAGCGAAGGATGACGAAAAATTCCCGGACGTTCAAGGTTCCAGCGGCGCGCGCGATGCCGGGGCTCTTCGGAACGCAGGCGGCGCTCGCGAAACCGTCGGCGCCCATGGAACCGGCGACCCACGGGACTCCGTCGAAAACAGGAGGCTCGGAAACGGTCGGGACGCCGATGGATCCTGTGCCCCGTGATTCGGATCGTATCTCGGCGGGGTAACGGCTTGACTGGACCGCCCTCGGCCCCTACGAAGGGAGGGCGGACAAGGGGAGTCAAGCGATACGGAAACGGTTAAGGCAGAAATCGCTCGGGCGGGAAGGCGGAGCGAGATGTGAGGAGGAGGAATCGCCATGGAGAAACTGGACGTCGTCATAGTGGGCGGTGGCATGATAACACAGATCCAAATACTGCCGTCGGTCTACCAGCTCCAGAGGGAGGGTCTGGTCGGCGACATAAAGATATCTGCGCTCAATGCCGCGCCGCTGAAGACGATAGCGGAAGATAAAACGCTCCTGGACGCCTTCCCGGGCCATACCTTTACGCCGTACCCCGATTGGCGGAAAGTGGACCCGAAAGAGCCGTTCCCGGATCTGTTCAGGGAAGTGCTGAAAAAGCAGAAGCCGTTCAACTGTGTGATCGCGGCTGTGCCCGACCAGTTGCATTACGGGGTCATCAAAGAGGCACTGAACGCCGACCAGCACGTCTGCTCGGTCAAACCGCTGGTGCTCAAATATGACCAAGCCGTGGAGCTCGAAAGACTTGCGCGCGAAAAAGGGCTGTTGGTCGGCGTCGAATACCACAAGCGGTTCGACGACAGGGCGCTGCTGGCCAGGAGGCGTTATAGGGCCGGACAGTTTGGCGAGTTCAAGGTCGGCCAGGCCCACTTGGTGGAGAAGTGGTACTACAGGCATTCCAACTTCCAGAACTGGTGCACCTGCGAGAACTCGGACGCCTTTACTTACATCGGCTGCCACTACGTGGACCTCGTGGCTTTCATAACCGGACTGAAGCCGAAGATGGTATCCGTGCACGGGATAGTAGGCCAGTGGCCAAACGGGAAGAAGGGTTTCCTCAACACCGACGCTCGGGTGGTTTGGGAAAACGGCGCCTCGCTAAACGTATTGAACGGTTTCGGCTATCCGGACGAGGGGCCCGGCGGCAACTCCCAGGGGATGCTGTTGTTCACTGAGGGGAAGGATGCGGGCGGCCTGATATCGCATTCTGACCAATTCCGCGGAGTCAAGCATTCCATTTTGAAGCGCGGAGGAGATCCCGGCGATACGGCATATATGGAAGTCAACCCGGAATACTTCCAGCTTGTCCCTTACGGCGGGCCGGGTCTGATGCCGGTCGGCTACGGCCACAGGTCGGTAGCGTACATCCTGAAAGCGATGGCGCGCGTCAACGCCGCGTGCGAAGGCAAGAATGGCAAGGCCGCGCTCGAGATACGAAGGAGGCTGCTGACCGATTACGACGAGGCCGGCATCATGGCCACCCCGGCCAACAGTTCGTACAACGAGCTCGTCATCGAGGCCGGTCGCCTTTCGATCCTCAACGGCGGCAGGGACGTCGTGATAGAGTACGGCGACAGACCGCACGTAAGGTTCCGCGAGCCGAGCGAATATCCGAGGTACCAATGAGCTTAAAGTCATAGGCTGGCCGGTTTACTAAACAGACGCGGCTCGGTTGCCGAAAAGAGGCTTGGAGAGAAATGGCGCTGCCGATTTTCCGGGGAATGCGCCGCGGGATGCAAGACTACCGCGCTCATACATTGATCAGGGTATTCTTATGGATTTTTGATAATGCGCAGTATCGTTGCGTCCATAGTCGTGATACTGCAATCAAAGCGGCAACGGCAAGTCCAGGCTCATGTTGTATAGAGATGGCCACGCGCGCCAGAACGTTGCGCGTGTGCGGACCGTACTATCGCGCGCAGGTCCGATAGGAACGCATCGCGCGGCGTTACGGCCGAATGGACGCCGTCGCGATCGTCGGCTGAAGGGAGGAACTTGCCATGCCGAGGAAATTCTGCCAGGAGTGCGGGACGCCTATGGAATATAGGGAGGAGGAGGCGGGGAAGACTGCGAGCTGTTCGAAATGCGGGCGGCCGGTGGAACTTTCTCGGACCGTCACTACGGCCGCGGCATCCGCTCTTGCGCCTTCGGGGGGGCCGGCCGGAGGCCCGCCAGCGGCTCAGGCCACGCAGGTTGCCGCCGCACAGGCAGTTCCTCCTGCAGCTTCCGGAGCGGGCTCCGATGCCCCCCCGCGGGCGGCCCAACCGTCGCCCGTTGCCCTCGCCGCGATCCCGCCAGATGAAACGCCCATCGCCGGCCTTGTCGGACGCATACTGGGCGCGTTCCGGTTCTGGGAATCCCGTCCGGCATCTTACGGAGCGTACCAGGCGGCCGTTGCGCGCATGGGCGCATGGACGCTTTTCCCCATAGCCCTTTTATTCCTCGTGGTCGCCGTCATATCGGCCGCCAAAAGCAGCGCTGCAGGCGCGCCGGAAACAATCCTTTACGGTTTGATCGGTCTGCTCTTCGCCATGCTGCTTCATTATGGCGCGGTGCGCTTTTCCAAGATGTGCCGAATCGAGCTGGAAAGCCATCCGCACTCGACTGCAGCCGGTTCGGTACTGGACTTCTTAGGAGCCATGTGCCTGCTCTGGATAATCGGCGGCTGGGTATTCGGGATCGCGGCGGCCTTAAGACTTGAGAGCGGATGGCCGATCCTGAGTACACTCTGGGCAACCGCGATATTGCTCCACTTGGCCTTCGCGTGCCTGAACCCTCGGGGAGTCGTAAATACAGTGGTGGCAAAGGAAGGTTCGCAGCCCGCAGCCGAGACGGCGCTTTCGATCTTCGTGTTCATGCTCAGGGCAGCGTTGAGCGTGGCTCCGGTCGCAGTAGGCATAGGCTCGGTAATGGGCGCCATAGGTATGATCGGAGGCATGATTTATTGCTACCGCGGAGATGCATGGAACCTCGGTTATTTCGCCTCCGGCCAGCTAGGACCGGGCAATAACCCGTTCACTGTCGGATCTTTCTGCGGCCAGATGACCGATTACAAGCTGGATAAGCTGGCGGTCAACGTAATAAGCCTCGGCAACTTCCCGATTCCGGACGGAATGCCCGGATGGACGAGCTTCGGGAGCGCGGTAGGCACAGTGATATATTCCTGCGTCGCGCCCCTGGTGCTTTACGTCACCTATCTCGCCGGAATGGTGCTGGCCGAGGTGGTACAGGCCATATTCTCAATTGCGAGGAATGCCCGAAAGGTGTGATCCGGCGGATCGTCGGCGAGCGATCGTTCGCCTACTATGCCTCGCTGTATAGGATAGCCCTGGCAGCGGAGCGTCGGATGTCTTTTGCAAAAAACGGCTTTGTTGCGTAATCCGCGCCATAACTCCATTCGAAACAATGCGTTGAGCAAAAAAGCATTTGCCGCGAGCCCGCGTTATAACTTTTTGTTTAGCAAGGTGTTATGTCTTTTATGCAGCAAAGCCGCAAAAAACTACGACTTTTCGTCCGGAGACGGCGCCGGCGGTAGAACATTGTCGCCGGTCGCGCCGTCTTCCTGAGCCGGTTCCTGTGCTGGCGGAGGCGCATCTTCGAGCCGGCCGGTCTTGGCAGCCTTGGCACGGTCTGGACCGGGTGGCGGATGCTGGGCGGTGGCGGGCCTTGCTCCCCATGGCCTGGGCGGAGGAGGCATGTTGGCAGGATGCTCGCGCGTAGGCTGGTATCTCGGGGTGCCGAAAGGTTTGGCGCCAAACAAGGGCGATGTCCCGGCCTGTCCGGATCCCGAAGGGGTTGAAGATGCCGCGGCGCCTGCGGCAGGCGCGCCGTTTGCACCGTGGCCGCCCAGGGTTGGCCTTAAAGGCGCCAGACTCCTGAAACCAGGTCCTGCGGACGGCGGGCCGGATTGGGATATCAGTTTCGGCATATATATCGCCGACCGGCCTGGTTTATAGATTTGGCCGGGAGCCGGCGCCGCGGCGCGCGGAACAGCGATGCCTGGTCTATTGACGACCGCTCCCGGTTTTTCTTTTGAGGATTCTGCCGGAACCGCCGCCCCGGCCGCAGCATCCCGCGCGTTCGGCAAACCGGGAGGCTTTTCGCCATCCGATCGCCCGTCCCTGCCCGCAGTTTCCCCTTCCGCTTTTTCTTTTTCGTTATCCGGCAAATTCATTTATAACTCTCCACATAGGCTCCGGCGGACGGCGGCCGCCGGCGAGCGGGCCCGCAACCTTCCGATATATTCAGATGCCGAATATCGAGCGCGGAGGATACATCTTCTGTCCGTTAAAGGGAAGCACGAAAATTAAGAGTCTTTCCCAAAGGGGCATGGCCGCGGATGTGCGGATGGCTCGGCACCGCGGATAATCGTCTTTTTTTCGCTTACCTAAGGATATCGCCTTCGGAGCGACCCGGAGCAAAAGCTCTCCAGCAAGCCCTTTCGGGAAAACCGACCGGCATCCGAACCATAAACGTTGTGCAGTTACGGCCACGTACCCCCTTTCCAAAAATCGTCCGCTGTTCGGACTTGACATAAGGTGCCGCCGCGAATACATATGGATTCTTCCCCGACCGTGAATTCCAGGTCCAGGAGAGGCCGGACGGCGGGGCGGAATTGTTTGCGGAGATGCCATGCAAAAGACGTACATGCAGAAACCCTCCGAAGTGAAGAGGAATTGGTGGGTGGTGGACGCTGCCGGTAAATCGCTGGGGCGAATGGCCGCCAAGGTGGCCGTAAAGTTGATGGGCAAAGACAAACCCACATACTCGCCGCACATAGACGGCGGCGATTACGTGATAATTCTCAACGCGGCCAAAGTGAAGGTGCAAAACAAAGCCAAGATCTATACGCACTGGTCCGGATACCCCGGCGGCCTGAAGGAGCTGCCGTTCTGCGAGCTTGTCGCTAAAAAACCGGTTTTCGCAGTGCGGAACGCGGTGCGGCGCATGTTGCCGAAAAATCTTCTGGCGAAGAAAATGCTGCGCAAGCTCAAGGTTTACGAGTCCGACAAGCATCCGCACTCGGCGCAGCAGCCCAAGCCGTTGGCGATCTAGCTGAGTAGGAGGAATCGTCTCTTGGCAGCGACTGGCAAGAAAACCTCGGATTACATTTGGGGTACGGGACGGCGCAAGACGGCGACGGCCAGGGTCCGCATCAGGCCCGGCCAAGGGCAGTTCATAGTAAACGGACGCCCTCTTCAGCAGTATTTCCCTACCGATTTCTGCCGCAAAGCCGCGATATCGCCGCTGACTTTCGTCAAGATGGAAAATAATTTTGACGTTTTCGTCAACGTGCGCGGCGGGGGAACGACCGGACAGGCCGAGGCGATAAGGCTCGGCGTGGCAAGGGCGCTGATAGAATACGACGAGAACTTGGAGAAGGGTCTGCGAGAGGAAGGCTACCTGACCAGAGATCCCCGCAAGGTCGAGCGGAAGAAATACGGCCGGCCCGGCGCGCGGAAGAGGTTCCAGTATTCAAAGCGCTGACTTTCCGCTTTCCGGCGCGGCGCGCGGGGCACCCCGCGCGCCTTTGTTTTTCCGCCGTTTGCCGTTGCCGCTGCGCGGCCTTTTGCCGGGCACGCATGGATGAGCCGTAGAAGAAATCGGAGGCGGTTCCGGTGGTATTCGATATGGGAGGGCGCGGTTGCGTCCGCGCCAGGCTTTCCGATGTACCCGGGTTTCGCACCGCGGCGATGCATTGCGGACTGAAGACGGCTACATCCAAGCCTCCCGACCTTGCGATACTGTACAGCGAGATCGATGCCGCCGCGGCAGGGGTATTTACCACCAATATTGCATGCGCCGCTCCTGTGCGCGTGAGCCGGAGGCATCTTGAAGGCGGGGGCGGGCGGGCTCGCGCGGTGGTGGTCAACGCCGGGTGCGCGAACGCGTGCACGGGCGAGGGAGGGATGGCCGACGCCATGGAGATGTGCCGGCGCGCCGCGGATAGACTCGGAGTGCCGCCAGTCCGCGTACTCGTGGCTTCCACCGGCGTCATAGGCCAGCGGCTGCCGATGGACAAGCTCCTGCCGGGGATAGACCTCCTGGCCGACCGCGTCGCCTCGCGCAAGCGCACGGGCGACTTCGAGCGCGCCATAATGACGACGGACATGGTCCCAAAAACCGCCTCGGCATCGTGGCGCGCCGGCGGAAGCGGCCGGCGCAGACCGGTGCGCATCGTCGGGACGTGCAAAGGGTCCGGGATGATAGCCCCGCGCATGGCGACGATGCTGGCCTTCATCGCTACCGACGCGCGGATATCGCCCGAAGCGCTCCGCTCGGCGCTCCGCGACGTCGCGGCGGATACGTTCAACGCCGTAACCGTGGACGGCGACACCTCGACTAACGACGCCGCTCTCATATTGGCGAACGGACTCGCCGGCAATCGCCCCATATCATCGCCCAAGGGACCGGCCTACGAATCGTTCAGAAGCGCGCTCTTCGAGGTGTGCGATTCGCTGGCCAGGCAGATAGCCGCCGACGGCGAGGGCGCCGGCAAGATGGTTACGGTAGCGGTGGCGGGAGCCGGATCCAAACGGGACGCCGAAAGGATCGCCCGCGCCATAGCCGAATCTCCGCTGGTCAAGACGGCCATGGCCGGTTGCGACCCTAATTGGGGTCGAATAATTGCGGCGGCAGGGCGGTCGGGAGCCAGATTCGATGAGCGCCGGGCAACGGTTCAAATAAGCGGCCGGGACGTTTTCAGGAACGGCGAGCCGGTGGAATTCGACCGGGAAGAAATGAAAAGCCTCCTGAAACGCCGTGAGGTATCCATCCTTTTCATGGCCGGCGCCGGTAAAGGGGCATTCCGAATGTACACGTGCGACCTTACGCACGGATACATAACGATAAACGCGGAATACCATACCTGACCTGCAGAACGGTCGGTGATCGAAGGGGGAAGGAAAGAGATGAAAGCAGCCGGCGAAAAGGCCGCGGTACTGATAGAGGCGCTGCCGTATTTCAAGGCGTTCGATAGGAAGTTCGTGGTCGTAAAGCTGGGCGGCAGCGCTATGGAGGATCCCGCCGTCTTCAAGTCCGTCGTCACCGACGTGGTCTTCCTGGAACAGGCCGGGATGTGGCCGGTCCTGGTGCACGGGGGCGGGCCCAGGATCACGGCTGCCATGGAGAAGGCCGGCATCGAATCCGTCTTCGTAGAGGGGCGGAGGGTTACGGACGAGGCTACGATGGAAATAGTCCATCGCGTCCTGATAGACGAGATATCGTTCGCCGTCTGCAGGGCGATAGAGGGGGCCGACGGGAAGGCTATACCCCTGAACGGACGCGGCAGCAATTTCCTGCGGTGCGAGAAGCTGCGCCTGAAGGAAAGACCCGACCTGGACCTGGGCTATGTCGGCGAAATAACGGCGGTGGACGCGGAGCTCTGCGCCAGGCTCTCGGAAGGCAGCGTCATACCGGTGGTGGCGCCCGTTGCCCGCGGACCGGACAACAGGCTCTACAACGTCAATGCCGACTCGGCGGCGTGGAAGGTGGCCTCCGAGCTGAAGGCGGAAAAGATAGTCTTCCTGTCGAACGTCGACGGCGTCATGTCGGACTTGAAGGATCCCTCGTCAGTCCTCTCGACGATGGGCATGGACGAGGCGGAACGGCTGATCCGCGAAAAGGTCATCACGGGCGGGATGATACCGAAGGTGCAGGCGTGTCTGTCGGCGCTGAAGGGAGGGGTTCGCAAGGCCCACATAATCAACGCCTTGACGCCACACGCGATGCTGCTGGAAATCTTCACCGACAAGGGGATAGGAACCGAGATACGGGCATGAACCGCTTCCCGCGGAAGGTGCGGCGCGCGCCGCATAAGGCGCGGCATGGAAACGGAGACAAGGCGGTTTCCCGGCGCCGAGACAGGCTTGGCCTGGAGCGGAGGGATGGACGGCGAATATGAAGGCGGCCTATATTCGGGAACTTTTCGACCGGTATGTCATCGGGAACTACCGGAGGTGCGGCGTTGTATTTGTCCGCGGCGAGGGATGTTATTTGTGGGACGCTGAAGGCAGGCGATATCTCGATCTGCTCCCGGGCCTCGGCGTCGGTGCGTTGGGTCATTGCCACCCTCGCGTCGTTGCGGCGATAAAGGAACAGGCCGAACGGCTGATCCACGTCCATAACAATTACTACTGGGAATCGCAGGGATTGCTCGCAAGGGAACTCGTCAAGCGCGCCTTCCCCGGGAAGGTGTTCTTCTGCAATTCTGGCGCAGAGGCCATGGAGGCGGCGATCAAGCTGGCCAGGCGGCACGGCTGGAAGGAGGGGAGGACCGAGCTGATAAGCTTGGAGAACTGCTTCCACGGGCGCACCTACGGGGCCCTTTCGGCAACATCGCAGGCGAAATTCCATGCAGGGTTCGAGCCGCTGGTGCCGGGTTTTCGGTACGTTCCGTTCGGCGACTTGGACGCCTTGGCTAAGGCGGCAGGGCATCGCACGGCCGCGATAATACTGGAGCCGGTGCAGGGAGAAGGCGGCATATTCCCGTTGACCGGCGACTACCTGCGAGGCGCGCGCAAGATAGCCGATTCGGTCGGTGCCTTGGTAATATACGATGAGTGTCAGTCCGGATTGGGCCGTACGGGGGATTGGTTCGCCTACCAGACGCTAGGCGGACCGGAACCCGACATCATGGCCCTCGCCAAACCGCTTGGCGGAGGACTCCCGGCCGGTGCGATAATAGCTAAGGAACGCGTTGCGGCGGCGTTCGTCCCCGGAACGCACGGCAGCACGTTCGGCGGCAACCCCATGGCCTGCGCGGCGGGTCTGGCGGCGATCGAGGCCATAGAGAAGGACCGCCTGCTCGATAACGTCCGCGCGATGACGCCCGTCCTCGGCTATGGACTGCGCCGGTTAAAGGAAAAACACGCCGGGCGGATCGTCGCGCTGAGGCAGTGCGGCTTAATGGCTGCCGTTGACCTGAACGGACCGTCGGTGGGAGTGGTCGAACGCTGCAGGGAATTGGGGCTGTTGGTCAACTCCACCCACGATATAACGGTACGCTTCCTGCCGGCGATGATCGTCACCCGGGAGCAGATCGAGGAGGGGTTGGCCGTTTTCGACAAGGCGCTGGAAACGACGCGATAGGCGCGGCGCGGGCTGGCCGGACGGCTGCCGTGGCCGGGAGCCGCACCATCCGGCCTGATGGCGCGGCCGCATGCAGATCGGGACGCGAATGTGGGAGGCCGAGACGATGGCTATGAGTCTGAAACGCAGGGATTTCATCTCGATGGATAACTGGAGTCGCGAAGAGCTGAGCGAGATACTCGACCTCGCGTCCCGCCAAAAAGAAGACCCCGGCGTCTACCGCTACGCAAGGCCTTTGACCGGCCGCGTCGTGGGGCTGTTCTTCGAAAAGGCTTCCATGCGGACGCGTCTCAGTTTCGAGGTGGCCACCTACCAGCTCGGAGGCCAGACGGTTTTCGTCGGTCCCGAATCCGGAAGGCTCGGCGAGCGGGAGGCGATAAAAGACCTGGCAAGGGTCGCTGCCAGGTACCTTGATTGCCTGGTCTTAAGGACCTACAAGCATGAGACGATAGTCGAGATCGCGCGGTTCTGCGACAAACCGGTCGTGAACGGGCTGTCCGACGAGCGGCATCCGTGCCAGGCGCTGGGTGACGTGATGACCATACGCGAGAAACTGGGCAAAATCGAAGGCGTAAAGGTCGCGTACATAGGGGACGCCAACAACGTGTGCCGATCGCTGGCCGTCGCCCTGACCAAGTTCGGCGCGTCGCTCACGGTCGCATCGCCCGAAGGCTACGGGCTGACGCCCCAGTTCCTCAGGTCGCTGCCGCAGGGCCATTCGGTCCGACAGGTTTCGGATCCGATGGAGGCCGTAAGCGGGTCGGACATTATCTACACCGACGTTTGGACCTCGATGGGGCAGGAGCAGGAGCGCGAAAAGCGAAGGGAGATATTTCGGCCATATCAGGTCAACGAAGCCCTCCTTGAGCGGGCGCCTAAGGCCTTCATAATGCACTGTATGCCGGCCCACCGCGGCGAGGAGATAACCGACCATGCGATGGACGGCTCACGTTCCATAATCTACGAGCAGGCCGAAAACAGGCTGCACGTTCAGAGAGCCTTGCTGTGCAGGTTGCTCGGAGCGCAGGTATAGATCGAGCGTGCGAGCGAGGGACGGAATTAAATGGGCGCTTTTGTTGCTCAGGGCTGCCGGAAAAGGTGCCGCCGAGGGCGTCATGAAAAAACGGCTGGAGCCTAGGATGTGGCATCCCGTCCGGCGCGGCTTCGAATAAAAAGCCGTCCGAGACGGTCACCATACGTGCTGGACCTGCGTCTGGAAGTACAGGATGGCCGGGACCAGCGGCGACCGCACGCGGGAGCGTCGCGATTGCCGCCGCGCTCCGGCAGCTGGAGGGGGAAGACGGCAAGGGGGGCCTCAAGCGCAGCGGGAACATGCGCCGAGCGATCCTGCGCGCGATATGGGCCAAGGCAGGCATTGGAAGCAGCTCCGGCAAGCGCACGGGTTCCCGCCGCTGGGCGTTTTTTCTCTGGACCGCAGGGGCGGTTCCGGGGTATCAAGGAGCACGATAGCGGAGCTTACGGTTGACGCGGTGCCCAATGACTTGGGAGGACATGCGATGGGCAGGTTGAAGACGGCCGTATGGCCCCTGTTGACGCTGCTCGGTCTGGGCTTGGCCGCGATGGGGTACTGGCGCGGCGGCGGCAGCGCAGTATGCGCGGACGGGTTGGGAAGCGGCAAATACATAATGCTCGTCGGCCATAAGGGCGGAAGCCCTCCCGCCGAGCGCATGTATCTGGTGGACACGGACAAGAAGGTTATCCTAGTTTACGAATCGAGGAACCTAGTGGGGACTAGACTCGTGGGTGGCCGGACCTACGACCAGGACTTCGCGATCCTGGATAAATATCCGGAACTTATATTCAAGGGCGGCGCGGTCGGGTACAGCGCCAAGTATGTAAGGGACACATTCCTTAAGGAATGATTACGGGGGCGATGCGGCTCTCGATGCAAGGAGGCGCGAACATGATCGCAAGGATGCTGGACAATCGTATTTGGGCCGTCGCGGCCGCGTGTTCCTTCCTGCTGGCGGGCATCGCGTGGTGGCAGGCTTCCTCGAACGCCGTTTCCGCCGTATCTTCTGGCGGAACCAGTGGCGACGGGATCATCTGCGCCGTCGGTACGCAGCTCGGCGGCACCGAGCACGTGTACATGTTCGACACGAACAACCCCCGCCTGCTGGTGTACGAATCCCGCGACCGCGCGGACAAATCCAACCAAGTGCTGTTGCTGACCTGCGCGCGGAACGTCCAGAAGGACATCGAGGCGGTGAAAAAACATCAGGACCTGCCGTTTTACGAAAAGGGCTACCAGGTTACAGATATCGAGAAGATACTCAGGCCATAGACGGATGCGGATTTCCCATCGCGGCCGGAAAGCGCATCCGGTGCGGTTGGGCGTAGCCGATTGAAAGATCGCGCGGGCGGCGGCGTCGGGGGCGGTTCATACCTTTGGCGCAGCCCGAGCCCGGCGATGGCGATTCTTGGAGGGCGGCGGATGGCTTTGCGGGGAACGTCGTTCACGCGCTCTTTTACGCTTTTCGTACCGGTCCTGGCGGCATCCATGGCTGGCGCGTCCCGCAGCATATGCGCAGAAGACAATCTGGCCAAAGGTACATGCCTGGACATAAAGATCAGGCTTCCGAAAGCGGAAACTTATATCCGGGGCGAGACGGATCCGGTATTGGATCTCAAGGTCGAGGTTACGATATCCAACACTACGCCCAAGGATGATCCGGTGAGAGGTATAGGGGAACTTTATAGGCCCGTCAGGCTTTCACCGCACGATTTCGTGCAGTTCGAGGTCGTGCCGGTTGATGAAGAGGGAGGCGATGCGCAAGGCGAACCGAAGCCGAAACCAAAACCTATACGCCGGGACATGCCGCTCCTTCCGGCCGAGCCGGAGAACCTGAGAGATAGCAAGTACCTGGGACCAGGCGAATCGGAGACCGTCGTGGTGGACGCCGGCAAGCATTACTTAATAGACAGGCCCGGCCTCTACTCGATAAAGGCCAGGATGTTCGGAGCGAACGGGATCGCCAGCAACGAGGAAAAATTCAGGGTGCTGCCTTTCAAG
>CALKMO010000285.1 GCA_937991785.1 uncultured bacterium
AGGTCGCCGGAGGCGCCGAATATGATCATCGCGAACGGCTCGGGCCTCGCCGGAGTCAGATCGCATCCGAATAACCTATCCATCGTCCGGAGACCTCCGGCGCCCTGCGCATTCGGACGCCCCGGGTTCAACCTCTCGCCAATACGATAGCCATCGCGGCCGCGGCGGCCGCGATCACGGCGGCCGATACGATCAGGGCGGTCCGGAGCAGCCTGCCGCCCTCCGGCGCGGCGACTTTTTGCGCCGGACCGGTCGTTTTCGCGGCATCGCGCCGCGCGGCGGCGGACCCGCCGGCCGGGACGGCGCCCTTCTCCAGGACGTCCAGCATCGCCAGAAGCTCTTCCGGCGTCCGCGGCCGGTCCTCGCGCCGCTTGGCCATCATCCGCTCGATTACGGCGGCGAACCCTTCGCTTACATCCGGCGCCAGGCTGCGCACCGGCCTTAGCGGCTCCTTAACGTGCCTGGTCATTATCACGACGCCGTTCTCTCCGTCGAACGGCACCCGGCCCGTGACCATGTGGTACAGCGAGGCGCCCAGACTGTAGATGTCGGTCCGCACGTCCAGGTTCGGCTCGCCCTGGGCCTGTTCCGGCGATATGTAGTAAGGCGTGCCTACGGTCATGCCGCTCAGCGTGACGCGGGTGTCCGAGTCGGCGGCGATGGAAAGTCCCAGGTCTGTGAGTTTCGCGTTTCCGGCCCTGTCCACCAGTATGTTTCCGGGCTTGATGTCGCGGTGCAGGATGCCCTTGGCGGAAGCGGCGGCCAGCGCCGACGCCATTTGGCGGGCTATCCTGCGCACAAGCGGTTCGGCCAGCCGCCCCTTTTTGGCTATGAGCGTTTCGGCGTCCTCTCCGTCCACGTACTCCATCGCGATATAATGCACGTCCCTGACGATACCGACGTCCACGCACTTGACGATGTTCGGGTGGTCCAGGGCCGAGGCGGCGCGCGCCTCGCGCCGGAACCTTTCCAGGAATTCCGGGTCCGCGGCCAGCTTCGCCGGGAGCACCTTGAGCGCGACGATGCGGTTGGTCTCCTTGTGCTTCGCCATGAACACGGCGCCCATGCCCCCCTGGCCCAGCTTCTTGAGCAGCTCGTACGGGCCGAAGACCGGGACCTTTTTGCCGGCGAGCTTTTGCTGTTCGGTCAATACGGCGCGTATATGCTCGCGCTTCAGGTAGCCCTTGGCGTACATGATCTCGCCGATCCGGTTGCCGGGCCCGGGGGAGCGGAGCTTCTGGGCGGCCAGGCATTCCTCAACCTGGCCCGCCGTCGCGAAGCCCTGGCGGACGGCGATCTGGCCGAAAAGGTGTTCGAACGGTCGTTGCGCCATCGCCGCGAATATTACCCGGAAAGGCGCCCTTTGCCAGTTCAGCGCGCCGGCGGAATGTTCCCTATCCAATGCGCCGCCGCAGCGAAGCATCTGCCACCCGGCGCACAGGATGACCGGGAGCCGGCGGCGGATATCGCCCGGCCGGACGCTCGTTCCGAGTTTCGAAAAGCCAATGGAATCCTGCGTTTTCGCTTGACGCTTGGCCGCTACTCGGCCACATAACGGCATCTTTCATCCGCCTCCGACCGGCGCGTGCGGCGCAGGTCCTATCGCAAGCGCTCAGCGGCTCTTCGGGGGGCAAGGCTTGGCGGAGGTACGGATAACAACGGGGCGCCGCAAAAGGAGAGGATCGAGATGGCGCAAGAAAAGAAACTCCGGTTTGGGTTGCCGGCCGGAAGTCTCCAGGAGGCTACGGTCGAACTGTTCAGGCGGGCGGGGTACCGGCTGAGCGTCAGGGCCAGGTCCTACTACCCGGACATTGACGACAAAGAGATTTCTCCGCTTCTGCTGCGGGCCCAGGAGATAAGCAGGTACGTCGAGCAAGGCGCGCTGGACGCGGGGCTGACCGGCAAGGACTGGGTGGCGGAGAACCAGAGCGACGTCCATGTAGTGGCGGATCTGAAATACAACAAGAGCACTTCGAATCCGGCCCGGTGGGTTTTGGCGGTACCCGACGACAGCCCGGTCAGGTCGGTGCAGGACCTCCAGGGGAAACGCATCGCTACCGAACTTGTCGGGGCCGTGAGGCGGTACCTGGCGGAGCGGGGCGTTAAGGCCGAGGTGGAGTTCTCGTGGGGCGCGACCGAGGTCAAGGCGCCGCGGCTGGTTGATGCCATAGTGGACATCACGGAGACCGGCTCGTCCCTGAAGGCCAACAGGCTCAGGATAGTTGACACGGTCGTCGAATCCTACCCGCAGCTTATCGCCAACAAGGAATCGTGGAAGGATCCTTGGATCAGACACAAGCTCGAAAATCTCGCCATGATGCTCCAGGGCGCCATAATCGCCCAGTCGAAGGTCGGCCTGAAGATGAACGTCCACGAAAGAAACATGGAAGCCGTCCTGGCCAAGCTCCCGGCGCTCCGCAAGCCGACCGTCAACAAACTTTCCGAGGAGGGCTGGTACGCGCTCGAGATAATCGCCGACGAGGACGTTGTGCGCGACCTGATACCCGAGCTGAAGCGCGCCGGCGCCGAGGGCATATTCGAGTACCCGCTGAACAAGCTGATATTCTGACCGGCGTATCGTGCGCGCTGAGGCGGATAAAAAGCATCCGCCCATCGCAACCAGCGTACGGACCGGCGCGCCCGGCGGGGATCGGTTATTCCCGGGAGGATCCGGCGATGCGCTTTCCGGGGAATATTCGCAGGAACATTCCAGCCCGCAGGAATATTATCCGCGTTGAAATGCCTGCGGGCGCGCCGATGCCAGGATGCTAACGGAATAAGGTTACGCCCCCGGCGGGCCGCCCCAGTCGGGTATGTTAAGCCACTCGCCGTCGCGAAGCGCCGACTTGTGCGCCGCTGCGCCGGCCGCCGTGAACCGCGCCGCGTCCCAGGCCGTGACCGCCGGCCGCCGCCCGTGCGCCACCGCGTCCACGAACTCGTGCACCAGGTAAGAATGCGAGCCCCCGTGCCCGCCGAGGAAATCCTCGAGTTCCTTCGCGCTCAATTTCGACGGGTCCGGCGCGGCCAGCTTGCGCCATCCCTTGAACGCCTCGATCACCTCCGGAGGCAGCGGATCGCGCATCTCATCCTGCGTCAGCTTGGTCGCTCCCTTCTTGTCGCACCACGTGTCGTGCTCGAACGACCCCTTGTTCCCGTATATACGGAACATCTCCCTGCCGGGATGGCCGATCTCGCGGTATTCGCATATGCGCATGTGCGCGCCGTTGGCAAGCAGGTACAGGGCCGTCTCGTTGGAAGGCTCTTTCCCGCAGTAGTCTTTATGCAGTCGCGTCTCGAAAGGCAGCGCGGAGACCTTCATCGCCCGAGTCTTCATCACCCAGAGCGGTCCTGAGGTCGAGTGCGTCGGGTACATCATCGGACCGCTGACGATCCCGCGCCGCTCGTATTCCTCTAGCTGCCTGGCGTGTTCCTTTCCGCTCCTGCTGGCGAGCCTGTGCGCCTTTACCTCCCTCAGCCCGTGATCCACGTCGTGGAAATACTCGCCCTCCGCGTACACGAAATCCCCGAACGCCCCCTCGGCGGCGCGCCGGCGGCAGTACATGGCCTGAGGGCGGAAGCACGTGGTCTCGCCGAACATGAACAACTGGCCGGTACGTTCCGCCGTTCGAACGACCTTTTCGCACCAGTCGAGCACCTCGTCGGCATCCGGGACGGTAATGAGCGGCACGGCGCAATAGACGTGCTTGCCGGCCTCCATGGCCCTGACCGACATCGGCGCGTGAAGCCAGTGCTGGGTTATTATGACAAGCGCCTCGATATCCGACTTCAGGATATCGTCGAACTCCGCGAAGGCGTCCCTGGGATTGAACTTGTCCCTGAAAGACGGCTTCTCCGCCCAGAACCGCAGCTTGTCCGGCTCCTGGTCGCACAGCGCCACTCTGTCAACCAATGGGTGGCTTTTGAACAGCGGCGCGAAGCAGTTCCCGAAGGCTCCCAGTCCCACCAGCCCTACGCTTATGCCCATGTGCAGCCCTCCATATTAGAGATGTACCGCTCTGACCGCATCCTTTGGGCGTCTCCTCCCCGATGCACCGCCGCCCCAGTGTTCCATATGATGGATTCCCGAAATCTCGACAAGCGACAAAGCGTTCCCGCTTCGTCGTCCGGAAGGCACATAATTCAAGAGAAGCTGCCGCCCGCTCCTTCCTGGGCCGGGCAACCGCCCGATACGCTCTCCTTCCGGCCCCCCTCGCTTTTAGGCGGGGCGGAAGCTTCCGGCGGAGGCGCCGGCGGAGATGCCACCGCTTCTGGAAGCGTACCGGCGCGCAGGACCACCGCCGCAAGGCCGCCTATCAGCAGAAGTCCGAACAACCACTGCCTGGCGGTCAGCATCTCGTTCAGCACGGCGAAACTGCTGGCCGCTGTGAAGAGCGGGATGGAAAGAGTTATTACGTTCGTCGCCGCCACGCCGACTCTCCGGATGGACTCTATCATAAGAACCTGCGTTCCGCCGATGAAGACAGGTCCCGATGCCAGAAGCAACAGCGACCAGCCGACGGGCGCCCGGACTATGTGGGCCGGATCCCCGGCAAGCAGGGCTGGGATGAGCAGTATCGCGCAGGCGAGCGATGCTGTGGTCGCGAAGGCGGCCACCGGCGGCACATCGCGCAGGAATAACTTTATACTGATGCCGTATGCCGCCCATAGGACCGAGCTTGCGGCGAGACAAACAAGCCCCAGCGAATATTCGCCGATATCGGTCTCGGAAGCCGGACGGCTCAGGAGGAATCCGCACATGCCTGCCATCGCCGCGACGGTCCCGGCCGCGAAAAACGGCGACCTCATCATCCGGCGCTCATCCGGAAAGAAGACGAACGAAAAAAACAGGCCCCAGAGCACCGTCGAGCGGGTCAATATCGCGCCGGCCGCCGGCATGGACTTGTACACGCCCATCACCCATACCGCCTGGAACACGGATGCCAGTATCGCCGGCAAGACGAATTTCCCAGCCTCGCGGAAACAGCGCCGCATCGCAGCCGGATCCGCCGCCCACCCGACCGCCTGGAGCGTAACCGATGCCGCCAGGTAGCGGAAGAAATTCTGGGTGTGCAGATCGAAGCCCTGGCGCTGCAGAAGCTTGATTATCACCATCGGCCACGCCCACAGGGCGCACGAGACCATGATGGGCCAGTATGCGCGCAGGATTTTTATCTCCATTTCAGCGGATCCGCCTTTTTGCGAAGTATCGAATGGGAAACGCACTCGCTACTGGCGCGAAACGCGAGGCGACAGTCTATACGCGGCGGAGAATTTCCGCAATTCCATCAATCCGATCCTCTGCGTTATGCTATGCGCAACCTCGTTATGACCCTCAAGCGTCGCAGGCGCATGACAGCATACGGGTTAAAACGCCGGATGCGAATCGCGCATATTCCCGCTTGTAGCAGGCTGGGCGGAATTCAAGCGCTGCCACGATCAATGTTTCAGCATGGTTATTGCGCTTTACTGAAGATGGGAGAAATATGAAAAATTCAGCGAGTGACAAATTTTGTCAGCTTT
>CALKMO010000286.1 GCA_937991785.1 uncultured bacterium
GAACAGTCCGCGGCCGAGCGCTCCGCAGTAAATTTTCGGTACGGGCAGATCTTGCCCGCCGCGCGCAGGCCGCATAAGGTTTCATGCGACGAGGTCTGCCTATGCGTTGCGCGCGGACAGACCGGCTATTCCTCCGCCTCCTCGGAAAGCAGTTTTTCACCCCTTGACGATCCCGGCTGTCCGGGAAGCGCGGCCGGCAATTTCGGCGGCGATTTCGAGGCGGCCGCGCCGCCCGCGCTGCCTGCAACGTTCGAACCTCCTGGAACATCCCCTTTCTTCCCCGCGGAGACCGGCGCATGTTTTTCTTCGGGCGGCATCGGCGGCGCCTCCTCGGCCGGGCGCAGGGAAACAAGACCGGCGAATTCGACGGTCAAAGACCGCTTCTTTCCCTTCTTTATTAAGGACACGGTCACGGGCGAGGCGTGACACCGCGGGTCCAGCCATCCGTCGGATCCGAAATAGACGCCGGACCAAGCGCCTGCCGTGTGGATCAACCTGGCGCCGCCGTCGGCCTTCCATTCCTCGCCGGCCATAACCGCGAAGACGCGAACCTCGTCTATCAGCCCGTAAAAAGGCGAATCGGGGCTGCTTACGGTCAGGGTATCGCCGGATGGTTTCGCCTTAGCGCCCTTCTCCCATGCGATCACCGCTCCGTCAACCGTCAGGGCCATCCACTTATCGTCGAAGCGGAAGCCTACCTTGTACCATGTCCTCGGCGACAGCTTGAACCGCGTACCCTCGATTCTCGCCCCCCCGGCCCTGCCAGCCAATATTCCACCGCGCAGCATGGCCAGCGAGTATTCGTTACCCTTTGCGATTATCGTTTGGTCGCAGGCCGCGTGCTGGGGCATGACGAACGCCTCGAGCAACATGCCGTCCTCTCCCGAAAACTCCTCGCTCCGTCCGGTGTCCGCGTAGCCGCCTCCCGCGCAGTCCAGGCAATTGCCGACTTTTCCCTGAACCAGGGCCGCCTTGCCTCTCAGCGCAATGTTAAGGCCGAAAGCTCCGGCACCCCTCGCATCCTCGAAGCTCCACGCCCCCGCAAGCTTGTATCCGTAGGCCCGCGCCCGCGCCTCGCCGCTTCCCGATTCGAACAGCACATATGCCCCTGTCCCCTCCAGCAGAGCGGTATTGCGGGCCTTGCGGATCAGCAGGTCCAGCGATCCGAACTCGGCCTCGTCCGCCGCCGCCTTCGCGTAGCGCCGGTAGGCGCCTACACCCAGGGCCATGAGCATCGCAGCGATGGCCATGACCATGAGCATCTCGACGAGCGTGAACCCGCCGCCGTTTTTCCCGCCGATTTCGCCTGTCAAGGCGGTTCCCCCCGCCCGCGGTTTGTCTCCGCCCTCGGTCTCATCTCCATCCCTGCCCGCCGCGCGACCGGATCTCCCCCAGCCGCCCGCCCGGCCGCATCTCAGGCATCCGCCGGCGCCCCCGGCGCGCCAGGGGAACGCCGGATTAGCGGAGAGGAGCGCCGGAGCGCCACGGCCGGATGCCCCGTCTCATTTACGCTCCTGCCGCCCGCGCGCCGAAAGGCCCGGCGCCGGCCTTCATTCCGGCTTGCCGGGGTCCCAGTTCCGTATATCGTCCTCCGTGCCTTCCTTGCCGTCTGCCCCCACGGAGAACAACCGGTAGGTCCGCTTATTCGGGGCGATTTTGTAGTACTTGTGATGGATATACCTGAAGGGCCTGCCCCATTCGTCGGCGATCTCGAGCCGGCCGTTCTTGTTCGAATCGCTCTCCCTGAACTCGTTCGCCTCTATGTACGGTCCGGACTTCGCGGAGGATTTCAACGCCTCCAGCAGGTTCTCGCAGCCCGCCACGCCGTCCATGCCGCCGCTGTCGGGGTAGTCGCCGAAGTCGGTCTCGTACCTGGTCACCGCCAGCTCGATCCTCTTTATGGTGCTCTCGGCCGCTTTCTCCTTCGCATGCCGGCGGGCCGCGGTTACGCCCGCCAAAACGAGGCCCGCAAGCACGGTGATGATGGCGATCACTACCAGCATCTCCACCAGGGTAAAACCCGGCGCCCGCGGCGCGATGCGCTTAGGACTTCGGGAAGGAACGGTTCCGGACATGGCGTACGCTCCTCTCCGTCGGCGGCCGGCGGCGGCCGGCACCGCCTCCCGCGCCCCTATCGCCTTCGCTTCGCTTAGGGCTATCCCCCGGGCAAGCGAGCGACGCTGCGCTCCCCGCGAATTCATGGCTTAAAGCCTCCCGCCGCGGCTCCCGTCTCCTCGATCTGCCAAGTCAGTATGGCCGCGTTGTCCACGCCCACATCGACGTTCTCTCTCATCGGCGCGCGAACGAAAAATCCCACCTCGACCTCGGCGAGCTTGTGGATCGCCAGCGGGCTTGTCGCGCAGCACCTTCCGCCGGCGTATATTCGCAGTTCCGCCTGCGACTTATCCCCCTCCGGCGCGCGGTATATCTCAAGCCCCAGCCGCATCTTCCCTTCCTTAGGCCACTCGCCTATCGGGCTGGGCTCGGTCATGACCGTCTGCAGATCGCGGATCTGGTAGGCCAGCCTGCCCGTCTCGGTTTTGCTAAGCTCGATGCCGAACCTGTGGGCGCCCCGGCCGGAGGGCGCCATGTACAGTCCGGCCGCGTAGTTCCCGGACGGGGGCGTTTCGAGGTCGGCGTGGATGCTCACGAACCGATCGGTCTGGATCAGCCTGTAGAGCCTGGTCATGTTATTCGCGGCGCCGCTCTGGGTTCCGCTGAAGCGCGCCATCCCTTTCTCCGCTTCCACCTTGATCCCGAAGCCAGTACGCGTCAGCCATGTGGCCGGTATCGAATCTTCGAAGCCGGCGTATTCGAGTTCCAGCTTGTCTTGGGCGTACATCTTGCGCAGAGCGCCGACGGCGTACGTGCAATCCCCCTTCAGGGCCAGCGCCTTGGAGAAGTATTCGACGGCTTGGCGCTTCTGTTTCTCGAAGTTGGCCAGGTACCCCAGGCCGAGCAGGGCGGCGACGTTGGCCGAATCCATTTCGAGCGCCTGCCGCAGTTCCCGCGCCGCAATGTCGAACTGCCTTCGGCCGATATGGGCCAGGCCGAGCCCGCTGAGATGATCGGCGCAGGAAGGCTCCAGTTTGCGCGCCGCCGCGTAAGCGGCCTCCGCTTCGTCGTACCTCTTCAGCTTCAGGCAGGCCGCGCCGATGGCGCCCATGACGGTCGCCGAATCCGGGCTTAGCTTGGACGCGGCCCGGAACAGCACCAATGCCTCCTCGTACCTCCCCTCCGCGAACTTGCGCTGGCCCAGCAGATACAGGATCCAGTCGTCGCCGGGGTCCAGCAGCGCCGCCTTCTCAAGCGCCGCGGTCTCGGCGGCTCCGTCGCCCCTGCCGATCAGCAAACCCAAGGCGACCTGCGCCCGCGCGTTCGACGGGTCGCGCAGAAGCGCCTCGTTCAATCTCATCTTCGCGTCGTCGCCGTTGCCCTTGTAGAGCTGCGCCAGTCCCTGCAGGGCGTAGGCGGTTCCCGAGTTGTTGTCGGCGATCAAAGCGTCGTTTGCAGCCTTGAAAGCGTCGTCGTAGCGCCCCTGCAGGATGTAGACGGCGGCCAGTCCGCAGTGCGGGCGCGGATCCTTTTCCGCAAGGTCGCGGGCCTGCGCGAAACTTTTCTCCGCTTCGGGGAGTTCCCCGGCCTTCAGGTGAACCAGCCCCATCCCCAAGTGCCCGGATGCCAGCCGCGGGTTGCGGCCGATGGTATCGGCGAAGAGCTTCCTTGCTTCATCCATCTTCCCGATCCGCATCATGGCCTCGGCGCGAGCCACGAGTATCCGATCATCGCCAGGCGCTATCTGCTGCGCTTTCGCCAGTTCCTTTTCCGCCTCCTCCGCCTTGCCGAGGGCCGATAGCGCTTGTCCCTTGAGCAGGTGGCCTGCAGCCCGCCCGGGAGCCATTTTCAGCACCCTGTCGGCGGCCTCGGCCGCCTCTTTTGCCTTCCCCTGCCTCAGGTACAACATGCACATGTACGCCGGCAGCCGCACGTCGGCCGACTTCCTCGACTCGGCGTCCAAAAGCGATATCGCCTCATCCACCTTCCTGAACCTCTGCACGGCCTCCACAGCCACCCGAAGGACTTTTTCCGGCTGACCGCTGGATTCGGCGGCCAGACGTTTCATCTCGTCTTCTATCGTGCTCGCCCGCTCGACCCTTTCCACCATTCTTTTGTCGTAGGATGCCACCGCGTTCGCCGTCGTGCGGATGCGGATGTTGTCGTCGCTCTCGGAAAGTATCTTGCCCTCTATCACCCTGCCGGTATCCTTAATGATCACCCTGTCGTGCCGCCTGACGACGAACAGATTTTCAGAAACCTTTTCGTCTATCAGGATATCTTCCTCGCTCCCTTGCGCCGCGGCGCAGAGCGAAACCGCCGCCAGCGGCGCGGCCGCAAGCAAAACCATAATTGGGATCCGCATCGCAGCTGCCTCCCAAGGCCCCAAATCTGCATCCCTCCCGACTCGGCCTTCATCCGTACTTATTAGACGCCTCATCCGGTTCCCGCGCTACCACAAGCGAACATTCCACGGAGGCGTTCGGATCGATGCAACCGGCTCCCTCCGTCGTTGCGGACATCCGCCCTGCCGGCGCATTCCATCGCGGCCCCCGCCTTGCGATTCTATCGCAAACAGCCGCGCGGTACGCGCCATACATAAGACGTTAACGGCGGAAGAACTTGCTGCCCTCCGGCCGTTCGAAGCCCGCGCGCCGGCCGGCAGCATCCCCGCGCCGCGGGAATCCGCGTAGGTTCAGCCTCCGATTTTCTTGATCTTGACCGCGATGTCTCTTTCGACAGCCGGCAGCTCGATTTCGACCGTCCCGCGATCCGTCGTTGTCTCCGCCCGCCCGATGGTTTCTCCCGTCAGGGTATGGAACATCTCGACGCGGTAACGTCCCGGATCGAAACCGCCGAGAGAAACTCGGGCCGGGGGCGACTTGGGAATATTGGCCCAGGCGCGGGGAAGCAACCTGTTGAAAACCCACACGTAGGCGCGGGTGTTGTTCCTGCAGGCGTAGCCTCTCAGGTCGTCGGCGGGCTGGCCGCCGTGCGGCGCGCCCGGCGGCGAACGGAAAACCCTTACGGCCTCTCTGCGCAGTTCCTGCCCCCTGAAGTCCTCGCCGCGCACGAAGGATGCGAATCCCCTGTAGTGCGGGTAGGCATCGTCGAAGTGGACGTGGAGCCACCACCAATAGCCGGTGCTGCCCGCCAAAGGCACCATGAGGCCTCCCCACAGGCCGCAATGGAGATCGGCGTCGAGCTGGTCTTTGGTGTTATGCGGCAGGATGCGCCCGGCGCGCTCCT
>CALKMO010000287.1 GCA_937991785.1 uncultured bacterium
CGCCGCCTCGAACCCGGCGCCCAGTCCGCGTTCCCGGACGCGCGCAAGGACCGAATCGAGACCGTCGCTCACCGCTTTCATCGCGGCAAGCTCGCCCGCCCACCCCGCATCGGAACGCACCTCCTCCTCGACGCGGCGACGCTCCTCTTCGGATAATTCGCCGTCAAGGTAGCGGGATATCAGGAGATGTCTGTCCTCGCCGCGCGCGATCACGACATACACCCTTCCCCGGCGCCCGCCGCCGTCCCATCGTCCGGCGGCCGGGAGACGCGTTTCTTTTCCAGCTTGGCTCTCAGTATCCCCCGGACGCGAGAAAGTTTCTCGCCGACCGCGGATACCGTCATGTCGAGTCTCTCGGCTATCTCCTTATACGACATCCCTCCCATGTACTTCATCACGATGATTTCGCGATAGTCCTCTCTCAGTTCCGACAGAGCCGCCAATATCCTCCTGTCTTCTTCGCGCCATTCGATCGCCGCCGATACCTCACCGCCCGAAGGCTCGCCAACATCCAGCCCGGCTTCCTTCATCGCCTCCAGGCTCGCGTCCTTCTTCTTGCGCGACCGCGCCCAATCCGCGCAGGTATGTCTCACGATAACCGACAGCCAGCCCTTGAACTTAGCCGGATCCTTTATGTCCCCCAACGATTCGTAAACCTTTACGAATACCTCCTGAGCTATATCCTCAGCCACATGATAATCGCCGACCAACGCATACGCATGGGCCACCACTGCGCCACGGTGCATCGCGATCAGCCTCTCGAAGGCGTCAAGGTCTCCCCCTAAAGCGCGACGCACTATGGCAATTTCGGTTCCGTCGGCCCTGGCGAGTTTTAGCGCCTTATCTCCTTGGGCGTGAATCGGTCGAGCCTCTCCGACACCTCCGACGCGGGAGTCCGATCCTTCCGAAAGATTGGCGGGCGAACGGCCTGCTCTATTAGATTCCCCTCGGCTTTTATCCATCACCGAAAACCCCTGAGCACAAAGCCTTATCTCCGCGCGTCAGACTCAAGTTGATACGCCGCCACGCCGCAGCTTCGACTTCCCGGCATTCGATCGCAATAATATTTCCCCATCGAGCGCGCTCCGGATAATAGCCGGCGTCTTAACGCAATGTTGCAACAATACTCAGGACGCATATTCGAACCCGCATCGGACACTTTCCCTGCAAGGTGCATCGCCGCGGGAAGACACATATATGCCCCGCATGAAATCACAGGTGAGCCCTGGAATGCAACCGAATAAAAGCCCGTTTTCTCAGGCCAGCCTGGGAGCGCTGAACGGTCCGACTTGGACGACGCCTAAGTCTCTGCATCAACCGCCGGCGCCGGCGGCATTGACCGCCGCGGCTCTCAGGAAAGCTTCGAAGACCGCGCCTGTGCCTTGCAGCGTCCTCTTCATCAGGTATAGGAAGAGAAAGGGAGGCCAAAGGACATGGGCGATCTGCGCCGCTTGGAAGACTTGGTATCGGATCGCCGGATTCGGATCGCCCACGCAAAACCAGCCCAACGCCAAGGGGACCAGAATCACCGCGGGGAGTTCGACCAAAACTACGAATAACAGCAGCCGTGCCGTCCAGCGTCCCACGGCGGCCGATACGTCCAACTCGTAGCGAACCCTGAATGATTGCGTCCCCGCATCCGCCGGCGGAAGTATTTCCACGCCCCCGTACTCGAAGGCGAACGGAAGCCCCAAACGTGCTGGCCTGTTGTTGGCGAAAGACATGCCGTTCGGTCTCCGCTCCCTTATATTGATCGCGGGGCCGAACCCTTCGGCGCCCGGGGGGAGGCCGAGTATCGGGGCGGGGTTCTCAAGGATGCCGGCGAGTTCGTCCATGTAAGCGTCGCGATCCGCACCTTTGTAGACCCCGACGCAGCCTTCGATCCGCACCCCAGCTCCGGGAAATGCCGGCGCGCCAGACAGGTCTTCCGGAAAGCCGTCGCCTTTATGATCGCAAGACGCGCCTAACGCTTCGCCGCGGCGGAGCCTAAGCGTCCCACGCAGGGCAAGCCACCACGCGGCCAGACCGGCGGCGAAGGCGCACACAAGGACGGCCATCTGCAATTTGTCGCTCATCTCTATCCGTATATCCGACCCCCGCCGGCACGAAAAGTCAAAAAGGCCGCCGGCGTGAGGCGCGACATTACGGTCGCGGATCGGAGCTTGACGCACCCGACTTTCGCGGCACAAGAGTATCCTCCGACCCCCGCCGATCGTGAGGTTTCGCGCGGATCGGATCGCTGCAGCTCCGGGCTTCGCGGAACGGTTCCGCTCCCCAGCCACGCGACCCGGGAGCGCGTTGGTTTCACTTGAGGGGGAAAAGGGGCGGGGCGCGGACGGAATATTCGGGTGGGAAGTCCCCATGGCATCGGTGCTCGAACTTGCCCTCGCCGGCCTGCTCCACGACATCGGGAAATTCATGTCCAGCGCGCACGCGGACGAATCGGCGCTGGGCGAGCACGCGAAGCGGCGCGAGGACATCTACTGCCCGGGCGTGGAAGCAGGCGCGGAGCCGACCCACAGGCATATCCTCTGGTCGGCATTCTTCGTCGAATCCATCGCGGGCGAATTGCCGAAAGGCATATCGAGGGAAACAGTCCTGGATCTGGCCGCCGGCCATCATCGCCCCGGTTCCCTCGGCCAACTGCTTTTGATGAAGGCGGACGCGCTCGCCTGGGGCGGCGAACAGCCGCCGGACGGCAGCGAGGAGAAGCGCGGCGCCAACCCGTTCGTCTCGGCGCACCTGCGTCCTGTCTTCGAGGACCTCGACGGCGGATCGGGGCCGGCCAAGTCCGGCTATCGCTTCGATATAGCCCCGCTGGACGCCGACGACCGCGTTCTGCCTAGACCGTCCGCGAGGTCGGCGGAAGGCGCCTCCGCGGAACCGGTCGCGCGCATCAGGGCTCTATGGGACGGGTTCCTCGACGGGATGCGGCGCCTGCCTCGCGAAAACGCCGACCTCTTCCTGGCCGGGATGCAGGAGCTTATGGCGCGCTATTGCTGGTGCCTGCCCGCCGCCCCTGCCGGCGCCCCGGACATTTCGCTGTACGATCACTCGCGCGCGGTCGCCGCGATAGCGGCGGCTCTGGGGAGATACCATGGGGAGTCGTTCCCGGAGTCGTCGCTCAACCGCGGCGCCGAGGAGAAATTCCTGCTCGTTTCCGGCCGCGCGGAAGGGGCGGGTGAGTTCGTAGCGGCCGTCGGCGGGACGGGAGGGAGCCTCGCCCCGCTACGCGCGCGCGCGGTATCCGCAGCGCTGCTCCACGAGATGTCCGCGCGAAAGGTGCTCAGGGCTCTCGGCATGCCACCCTGCAACATGCTTTATTCGGACGGCGAACGGTTCCTGATACTGGCACCGCGTTTCCCCGAAGCCGAGGAGGTGCTTCATAACCAGAAGATCGCCCTGGACCGGTGGTCCTACGCCGAAACGGAGGGGCGCTTGCGCATAGAGCTGGGATGGGCGCGCGCCCGCCAAGACGAGATCTCTAACTTCGGCGCGCTCGTCGAAAGGTGCCGCCAGTCCGAACGCGAGGCGGGGCGCCGCCCGCTGGCCGGAGCGATGATATCGGAAGGCGAATGGTCGCGTACGGCTTTCATCACGGGGGAGGCGCGGGCGCCGCAAGAGATGTGCGGCAGATGCGGTATGTTTCCGGCCGCGCCCGAAAGGGAGGATTCCGGCGGCGCGGACGGCCTCCTGTGCCGTCCCTGCCGCAGCGACGACGCAATAGCGGCGAAGCTGTCCGGACGAGCGGCGGCGGAGATACGCGCGGATCCGTTCGGAGCGGATATCGCGGCGTTCGGATGGGGGGCGACGTTCCTGGAGGCCGGGGCCGCGGCATCAAGCGCCGGAGTCCGCGAGATATCGTTGCGCTTCGATCCGCCGGATGGAGGCGGAGCGCCTCCGATCGAGCTATGGGCGTCCGGATCGCCGCTCTGGCGGATCGGCTCGGAGGTTGCGCTCAGCGAGATGGCCGAAGGGTCCGAGGGCAAAGCGGCGGTCGGATATCTGGCGGTGGAAGCCGACGGCCTGTTCAAGTTGGCGCGGGACGGCGCGCAGAAACGCACCGGCTGCCGCGGTCCTATCGTGCCGAGGATCCTCGCCGCGGCCCGCGCGGTCAATTTTTACATGCGCGCGCGGCTGGTCCGCCTGCTGAAGACCCGGCAACCCCGCGGATGCGCGATAGCTGTCGCCGGCGACGGCGCCTTGATCGCCGGCCCGTGGGACAAGATGTTGGAATTCGCGGGCGCGCTTAGCCGGGACTTCGCCGCCTACGTCTGCGAAAACCCAGGCATTTCGCTGTCGGCGGGGTTCGCCGTGGCGCAGGCGGAAGCGCCGCCGGCCGAAGGCATCCGCGCCGCGCGGGAGGCATTGGCGTCGGCTCGGGCCGAACCGGCGCCCGCCGGATCGCGCTCGGCAGGGCGCATCGCAATATTCGGGGCGATACTGCCGATGGAGGATGTGCCGCGGGTTTTGCATCGCGCCCGGGCGCTCGCCGGCTGGCTGGGGCGCTCCGGTAAGTCGCGGGGCGTGTTGCGGGCGGCGTTCGAGGCCGGACGCCTCCACCGAACGCGCGGCGGCCGCGGCGGACTTCCTTGGTTGCGCTGCGCGCCTCTTTTGAGTAATCAGGTCGAAAGACATCTGAGGGCCTGCAGGAACCGGGCGGCCATGGAGGCCGGCGAGTACCTTTCGCGCCTGGCGCGGGACGCCGACCACCCGGAATGGAAGCTCCTCGATGCCGCGGCTGCATGCGCGATGGTTGCCTGCTCGCGCGCCGCCGGAACAGGATCGGAAAAGGAGAAGCGGGAATGAGCAACAACCTGGGCGACGCCCTCCGCAAGGCCGGCATAGAAGTGCCGAAGCCCGAGCCGAGGGAGAAGATGGGGGATGCCGTAGGCGGGAGTTCGCGCGGACAGGAAGACCGCTCTAGGAAGGAGAGGACCGCCGAGGAGCGGCAGCGCCGGACGAACGCCCCGCGCCAGGATCCGGCGATTCCTGCCGAGTGCGTATTCCAGTCCTACTACGGCGAGGACGGCACGTTGCGGCGCGAGATATTCATCGAGGCGGCCGAACGAGTGGCCAGGCTGTTCAACAGCCGCGAGGGGAACGTGCGGCCGTTTGCGCTGCGCCTGTTCCTAAACCGCGTCAAGGCCATCGAGCGCGACCTGCGTGCGAAAAAATGCACCATGGAACAGGCGCGCGAAAAGCTGTACATCGTGAGGCGCGACGCTGCGCATCAGGTCGGCCGCAGGACCATGGGCCAGGTCTTCGTCGAGTTCCTGAACAAGAACCTCGAAACCGCCCTGAAAGACGAGCGCGAGTTCCGCGGTTTCGTCGAATACTTCGCCAGCGTGGCGGCGTACTGCCGGCAGAGGGAATGACGGGAGGCCCGCGCCGGCCGGGCTTCCGACGGCATTCTCCGGTCCGGCCGGTACCAGCCGGGCGAAAGGATGACATGACGGTTTCCGACCCGTTGATAAACCGCGTAATCGGGGGCTGCAGGGTGGTTTCCCTGCTCGGCGCCGGCGCGATGGGCAGAGTGTACCGCGCCGTCCAGGAGTCGCTCGATCGCGAGGTGGCGCTGAAGGTATTGCCGAAGGAACTGGCCTCTGACGTCGAGTTCATAACGCGGTTCCTGCGCGAGGCGAAGGCTATAGCGCAGGTGAGCAACCCCAACATAGTGCAGGTATTCGACGCCGGTCTCGACGAGGACGCGAAATCGTATTACATAATGATGGAGCTCGTGCGCGGAAGGAGCCTTGACAGGTACATCGAGGAAGGCCGCCAGTTTTCGTTCGGGGAAATCTATTCGATCATGGGCCAGTGCGCGTTCGGCCTGGCCGCCGCACACAGGGCCGGGATAATTCACCGCGACATCAAGCCGGCGAACGTGATGTTGGGCGAGGACCTGATCGTGAAGATAGCCGATTTCGGCCTCGCCAAGACCGCCAAGCGCAAGATCGCCGACCCTACCGCCGGCAGCGGCAAGATAACGGCTGAGGCGCTGCAAAAGCTCCGCGCCGAGCTGACCGATGCCGGCGCTATCGTGGGAACACCGGCCTACATGAGCCCCGAGCAGTGCCTGGGCCACCAGGCGGACGCCAGGAGCGATCTCTACAGCCTCGGCGCCACGTTCTACTACCTCGTCGGCGGGCGGCCGCCTTTCAGCGACCCGGACCCCCTGCGAGTCATCTACCAGCACCTCAACGACGCTCCGACACCGCTCGATTACTGGAGGAGCGGCGTCCCGGCAGGCATTAAGGAGATAGTGAAGACGCTGCTGGCCAAGCATCCGGCGCTGAGGTACCGTTCGTGCGAGGACCTCTACGAAGACGTGCAGCTCGCCGCCGCGGGAAGGGCGATACTGGGCATTAAGAGGTATTCCTCGCAAGGCGCCGCGAAAAAGCCGAAGAGCATGCCCCGGCTGCCGGCCGCGAAGAGCGACCCGAGACTCGCGGCGACTCCGCCGGCCGAGGCGGGCCGCGGCGCGCCGGCGGAGGTGCCTCGGGAGATAAGCAAGGCGATACTGGCGGCGATCATAGTTGTCGTGGTGCTGATGATCCTGTCCTGCGCCGGCGTTACTTTGTACATCGTAACGAAGGCCGGCGGCAAGACGACGGGCGACGCCGCCGGCGCAGGCACGGGAAAATCCCCGCCTGCGCATGTCCGCTGCGCATGGGGCTGAGCGCGCTACGCACGGCGGCAGCAAAAGAGGAGGGGCCGGAGATGATCGTCGGCGTCATGTCCGATTCCCACGATAACTTGGCGCGCATCGAGGGGGCGCTGGAAATTTTCCGCGCGAACAAATGCGAGGCACTCCTGCATCTGGGCGACTTCGTCGCCCCGTTCGCGCTCAAGGCCATACTGCGGTTCGCAGGAGGCCCGGTGCATGCCGTATATGGAAACAACGACGGCGAGCGCGCGGGACTCTCCAAGCTCCTGCCTGCTATTCGCCAGGGACCGGTAACGATCGAGCTCGGCGGCAGGAAGATCGGCATGGCGCACGAACGGTTCCGAATACCCGACGAATACTTCCGCTCGTGCGACGCGGTGCTCTTCGGCCACAGCCACGGCGCGGAAATCGAACCGCGCGGCGGGAACGCGCCGCTGCTCCTTAACCCGGGCGAGACGTGCGGGTGGTTGACGGGAAGGGCTACCTGCGCTGTAGTAAACCTCGACACGATGGAAGCCATCGTGATAGATATAAAAAGTCGGGCCCCGGAAGGGAGCGTCTGAAGGCGATTCGCGCCCGTCCAAAAGGAACCATCGGTACGGCACTTCCGACGGAAGCGGCTGCTGAGGAGGGGCGAGATCCAAGGGCCGAGCGGCTGAGCGGCGATCCCGGCCGCCAGATTCCTGGAATTCGGAGCCGAATAAGCGTGGGCGAAGGCGGACGGAAACTCTGGAGAATCGCCGAGCGCAGGCACGCGGGCAAGCCGGCAGGCGCGTCCGGGCCGTCCGGCGTCCGCGAAACGTTCGGCATGAAGCTGGAACGTTCCGACGGAACCCGAAAGCCATTGAAGGCGGCCGCGGACGTGGCGCGCAAGGCGCTCGACGGATCCGCCGAACCGCCGGCCGAGCACGGCGCCTTGCGCCGGGCCCTGACCCTAGCGCTCGCCTTGCTCGCCGCCGTGTCCGGATGCACGAGCAGGCATATCTACGTCACATCCGCTCCCCCGGGGGCCGAGGTTGCGGTAAATGAAAGGATCGTCGGGACGACGCCCGTCCGCGTGGGGTACTCGCATTACGGCTGGTACAAAATCGTCCTTAGAAAAGAAAAATACAAGACGGTCGTACGTATGTGCAAGCTCTCGGCACCGTTCTACGCCTGGGATCCTATAAGCCTGGTCGCGGATGCGCTGCCGGTTCGCATCGTGGATGAGTTCCACGTCCATGCAGTGTTGGAACCTCTGGAGGAGGCGGATCCGAAGGCCATAGCGGCCAGGGCGGAATCGGCCGCGGCCGGCAGACCGCTTTCTCCGAGCGGAGCGGAAATACCGGTGCCGGAGTATCGACCTTTCGCCGGCGCGCTGCGTCCCGGCCATACGGGAGGCGCGGCGGGGACCTCGGAGGAAAGAGGCGAAGCCGGACGAGAAGAAAGCCGCCGGGAAAAGGCGGCGACCGGCCGTTCGACAGGCGATGGGAAGGCCGCGAAGCCCGGCGAAGGAGAGAAGCGCTTGGATCTGCCGCCCGATTTGAAGGAGCCGGAGGGAATCGAGGAAAAGCCGCCGGAGGGTACGAAGCCGGGGGCGGAGCCGCGAAAGGACGGCAAAGCATCCTGCTCCGCTGAACGGAAAGGGGATGGCAGGGAGGAAACGAGCCGGCCGGCCGGTCCCGGGGACTCAGCGCCGGCAGGCAAGGGGCGGGACGCTCCCCCCGAGGAGATAATAGAAACGCTGCCCCCGCGCTGACAGATCCTCGCTTCCGGCTCGCGGTGTGCCTCCCGAGGCGAACGGTAGCGATTCCGCATAAAGCGCGGCGCGCTACGGCTTGCGCGACGCCGCCGGGCTGCGCCGAAACCGATCGAGGGGGCAGCCGCGGCACCGCGGTTCCGTCCCGCAGTGCTCCTTGCCGACTCGGACCAGCAGGGCATGAAATTCGTTGTATATACGGCCGATGTCCCCATCGCCTCGCAGCTGGCATGCGATCCCCGCCGGGGAGCGTGCCGGCTCATCCTCGCGTCTCGGCGCATACGGATGCGCTTCCCGGACGGAGCGCATGCCTCCCAGCCGTCTACCCGCTGCGCCGCCCCCTTCGCGGCCGGCAAAGGCGGATTCCACCGTCTCGCGTATCTCGTCATAATCCGCGTCGGCGCAGGATATCCCGTGCCTGGAGAAGACCCTCCTGGTGTAGGCGTCCACAACGAAGATGGGCTTCTCCAAGGCATAGAGGAGGATCGAATCGGCCGTTTCGCGGCCTATTCCGTTCACCGAGAGCAGTTCGCGCCGGAGATCCGGCAGGCTGCGCCCGCGCATCGCGGCCACATCGGCGCCGTATCTGTCGCGGAAGAATTCGAGGAACGCCCGCAGTCGTCTCTCCTTTACATTGAAGTAGCCGGCGGGACGTATGAGGGCGGCCAGCCGCCCCCGCGGAAGCGCCAGCATCCGAGCGGCGTCCATCTTGCCGGCAGCCTTGAGGTTCGCGATGGCCTTCTCGACGTTTCTCCATGCGGCGTTCTGTGTAAGTATTGCGCCAACCATCACCTCGAACGGCGTATCGCCGGGCCACCAGCGCTGCGGTCCGTAGGCGGCCATCAACCTTTCGAATATCGCCCTCACGGCGGCAGAACGGCCGTCCCTGCCCCTAGATCTTCCCCCTCCGGATAAGGCGCCCATCGCAGCGACACCCTGAAGAATTCTGTCAAGTTCGGCACCGCCGCAACACTATCCACAACAGGGACATGTTATTGCGGAATTCCATCTCGCGGACGGAGGTCTCGGAGGCGCCGCCTTCCCTCGCCGCGCGTATAGCCTCCGGAGCCGAATGGATCGCGGCCGAGAAATGCGCGAAGACCTCATCCCGCCCGCCGAACCTTATCGGACCTCCGCCCGAAGCCGCGCGATCGGCGAACGGTCTTATTATGTGATTCATCTCGACGATCCAAGCCCTGTGCATATCTAGCAGTCTCGCGGGATCCGGGATGGGACCTCTGACGTCGTACCGGAATTCCATCTCGAACTCCGGCGGCCTCAGCGCGCCGGCAATCTCGCCGCCCGGACCGCGCCTCGGCGATTCCGGCAACCCCCGCGGATCTCTTCTGAACGGCGCGAAACACACGCGCACCGACGCCAGCCCCCCCCAGTGCTCGAAATACCCGGCAGGCTCGACGCCCAGAAGCACCCATCGCGATCCCGCGCGCACCCTGGCCACAGAGAAATACGCCCGCCTTCCTGGCGCCTCGATCTCGATATCCGGCGCATATTCCCCGGCCCCGGAAGCTTCAGCCGATTTCCACGGCCTGCCCCATATGAGCGCGCGGCACGATATGTCCTTCCTCGCGGATATGCCGCATAAGGCGAGGAACTCTCTTGAGCGGGCGAGCGATTCGGCGGCTCGATTGCGGATGGCGCCTGCGTTTTGTCCGAGGGCGGAGGCTTCGGACCAACCGGGCATCTGGACTCCCTTTGCCAAGCCCTTTGTTGCCGCTGCGAGATCCGCATCGGACGGCAGGTGGGACTTCCAGGATTCCATATCCTTGTCGAGCAGGAAACCGACGACGTCCAGCACCATGGAGTCCGGCGCTCCCTCGCCGGAATCCATGACGATCCGCCCCCGCTCCGGTCCGCACCCGGCCAGCCAAACGGCGACGGACGAGACGATAGCAGCAGCCCTCGCTCCGACGCCTAATCCGGTTCCGGCCATGTCCGCCCTCCTTATTTCGATACGCGCCCCGTTCTTGGCCGCGCATTGCCGGAAGCCGCTCCTCCGACTTCCACGGCGGCCGGCTCCTTCGGCGCTTAAGCGCCGCTTCCTTCGCCTTCCCAGCGCCGTCTTGCGCCGCCGCCGTACGGCCGTATCCGCCGGCCGCGCCGCCGGGCGTTGCGCGGCGGCCGAGCATAGCGCATCATATCCGTGCGACCGGTCCGGTGGAAGCGGGTAACTGCGGCGCCGGAATAGCGGCGGCATGAGATATCCCCCGCATCCAGACGGCGGGCGGACGCCAGGCTGCGTTCCGCTACACTAAAATGCGGCCGGTCCGCGCGGCTCGATGCGCGCGAGGCGCTGCGGGACGCGCACGTGCGCGCGACCGGGACGCGATACGTGCAACGGACTGCCGGGGGATCGCCGCGCACAAGGCTTCCCCGGACGCATCGAGGCCATGCCGCGAACCGGTTTGGCCCGGAGGTTCGGAATGAAAAACATCGTTGTGGCGGGAGGCGCGCGGGGGATAGGCGGGGCGATCTCCAAGCGGCTGGCGCGCGAGGCCGCCAGGCTGTACGTGCTGGACCTGGATTCGGCGTCTGCGGAGGCGACGGTCGCGGACATCAGGCGCGGGGGAGTAGAGGCGGAGTTCGTACGCTGCGACGTATCGTCGTGGGCGGATGTTTCCTCGGCCGCCGAGCTGATACGAGCCGCCGCCGGCAGGCTGGATGTCGCAGTGAACTCTGTCGGAATATTCGACTTCCGCAAGGGACTGATGGATACGCCCGAGGCCGAATTCGACCGCATAATCCGCGTCAATCTGAAGGGAGCTTTCCTGTTCTCGAAGGCTTTCGTTCCCCTGCTGCGCGGCGAACCGAAGGGGAATATGATCCATATCGGTTCGATCAACGGCGTGCTGGCCGGGGCCGGCCTTTCGGCCTACAAGGTCTCCAAGGCGGCGCTGCACATGCTCGCCAGGTGCCTGGCCATCGAACTGGCTCCCGAAGGGATACGGGTCAACGTTGTGATGCCCGGATGGGTGGAGACTCCTGGCGAGCGGGCGTGGGCGGCGGACGAGCTGGCCAAGGACCCGGATTTTTTCAAAAAATGCGCCGCTCGATCCGTCCCGATGGGACGGCTCCAGACGCCGGAGGAAATAGCGGAGTGCGTGGCGTTCGCGGCCTCCGAGGCGGCTTCGGCGATCACCGGGGCGCTCGTACCGGTTTCCGGCGGATTGGGAATATGAAGCCGCCGGCAGAGGCTTCCTCGCAGCATCCGGCCTGCCGAGCCCGGCGGCACTCGCTACTCGAAAACAGGCCGGTAGTCTTCCCGGCGGAGTATCAGGTCGTAGGTTGGAGTCCCGCGCCCGTCCTTCGGCTGGTTCTCGCGCAAAACGACGTAATTATCCCTTTCGAATGCACGCCGGCCGCGCGGATTGTGGTCGCCCACGTTGCACGCCACCAACGCGTCGGCGCCCTCGAACTCGAACCCCAACTCGGTAAGCAGATTTATCGCAACTGTGCCTATGCCGCGGCCCCAGTAAGCCTTTTCGGCTATCGTCAGATCTATCTGCCTTATGTCCTTGCCGGCCAGTTCCGGCGCCGCGGCGGAGGCATCCATGCGCTTAAGCCAGCCGTAGCCTATAGGAACGCCGTCGAATTCGATTACGAAGCAAAATCCCTCCCTGCTTAGTCTGCGGTACGTCTCGCCGACCTTCTCCAGCGTCCTCTCCGCAGGGCTTTCCCCCTTCGCGCCCGCTATTTCGGGATCGTTTTCCCATTTGTGGAGTAGAACGATATCTTCCTCGGTCAGCGGGCGGAGGACCACCCGGTCCGACCGCATCCGTATGTCGTGCGGTTCGATCCGTTCCATGACGGCGCCTCCAGAGTCCCGCGCGGCCCGTCCCGGCCGCGCCTTCGGCCGCGGCCGCTCCCGACCGCCCGTCGGGCCGCGCGAGATAATATCCGGAAGCTCCGCCCGTTCAAGGTTCGTCGCGCCTTTCCTGCGCTGCGCCCCCCCTGGCACCCGCCGTCGCGGAAACGCCCGGGCTCCCGCTCACCGCCGGATCTCTATCGTCTCGACCTCGGCGGAGTCTCCCGTCTTGTTCAGGGTCACTTGGTGCGCCTTCTTAGTCTCGTTCGGCCCGAACCGGTTCCTGTACACCTCGACGGTACATCTGGTCGGGCCCATACCTCTGTCGGCATAGTAGTGGACCTTGACGGTATATTTGCCAGGCGCGGCGCGCTTGAGCACATAGGTCTCCGGCCCGTAGCCGTCGGTGTCGTCGCGGTCCAGCATGCCGCCGCGGAAGCTGGTCCTGTCGCTGTACGACACCTCGTGTTTTCCGGGCTCCTCGACGCGGAGATCCACGTCGGTCTTGTCGGTGTCCCATCGCAGGATGACGCAGATATCCTGCACCTTCCCGTCGGCGATGGCCTTGAGGACTTCCTCCGCTTCTGCGTTTCTGCCGGCGCGGCGGAGTTCTTCGGCGACGGCCTTCATCTCCCCTTCCGCCTCGCCCCACACGTCGCCGTCCTCCGAACGCCACATGTTGACGAGCATCTCTGTGGCGGCCCATCGGCGGGTCTCGATGTCGCCTTCCTCGCGCGCGAGCTTCAGCAGTTCGCGGAAGTTCGACGCATCCTCCGGCCGGAACTCGCACGCCGCCCGCCACTGCCGCATCGCCTCCTTCCGGTTCCCCGCCGCCGCCAGCGCCTTCGCCAGCGCCGCGCGGGGCCCCGGATCGCGCGGCCTGAGGGCTACGGCGGACGTCATCGCCCGGTGAGCGGCTGCGGACGCTGCGGCCGCCGCCGCCTCGCCCCCGCCTCCCGCCCCGGCATCCCTGTAGATTGCCGCCAACCGCTCGTAGACCCACCTTTCGCGGCAGCCGCCGCGGATCGCGTCCTCGGCCGCCGCCCCGGCCTTCGCCGGATCCCCGGCCTTCAATAGCGCATCCACGTACAGGCGCGCCAGCTCCGGCGTCCTGCCGCCTTCCTCGTACGCCTCGCCGAAAAGCTCGGCCGCAGCCTTGGGGTCGGCCGTAAGCTCAGCCTGGCGGCGCAGGATGAGCGAACGCAATTCCGGCGTCTTTACCGTGCCGGCCGCGTCACCCAAGTTCGCGGCCTCCGTCTCGCGCGCCAGCCTCCGCCTGAGTTCCGCGAAGACCAGCATCGCGTGCGGCCCTTCGCCTCCAAGCTTGATTATGCCGTCGCACAGAGTGGAATACCCTTCGGGCCCGCGCTGAGCCAGCGACAGGTTCGCGTACGCCCGAGCCAGTTCCTCCTTCGGAGCCTTCTCGTCGGCGGAGAGCGCCTTCAGCGCGCCTTCTAGCGCTTCGGCGGCCGCCTTGTAGTGTTCGGCCACCAGCAGCACGCCGGCGACCTTCGTAAGCCTGGCGGGCGAAGCGCCGGCCGCGGCTTTAGCCTTTTCGATCGTTCCGGCCGCCTTTTCGCCTTGTTTTGCGGCGAATTGGAACGCTGCGAGGCGAAGCATCGCCTCGAAAGCCCAGTCCGAGGCCGCCGGATCGCCCATGAGCGCCGCGGCTTTCTCCTGGAAGGCGGCCGCTTTTGCGGCGTCGCCGGCGGCAAACGCCAGGTCCGCCAGCATCCGCCATTCATCCGCCGTCCTGTCTTCCCGCTTCCAGTTTTCCGACAGCCATGCCAGGCGCTCAGCCGGTTTCAGCTTTATATCATCCGCCAGCCGGGCCAAGGCGCGCCGCGCCAGACCCTCCGGCCTGCCGGCGTTCAGCACGGACGCCAGCTCGCGCCTGCCCTCGGCGATCCCGCTCGGCGCTTCGCCTCCGCGCAGCAGCGCAAGCCCCCTGTAGAACCGGAATGCCGCGGTCCCGGGCGCCTTATCGAGAGCGCCGGCGAACTCGGCGGCCGCCTCCCGGAACTTCCCTTCCTTCATCAACGCCAGTCCGCGGTTGAACCGTGCGTCCGCCGAATCGCCGCGGTATCCGGACGCGGCTCTCATCGGAATGCGGCGGACTGCGATGTCCTTCAGCGCGGCGACGGCTTCCTCGACGGTCGGCACGAACCCCGGGGCCGCCTCGACGATCTCGATGGAGCGGAATACACCGCCGCCCGGCGCGACGAACAGGACCTTGCGGAACAGACGCATCCCGGCGACCTCCAGAGGGTCGGAAAGCCGGACATCGTAGAGCGTTGCACCCTTACCGTCCGTCACGCGGGCCGACTCTACGGCTCCGCCGGCGCCTATGCGGTATTCGATCGCGGCCTGCGGCCCGGCGTCTCCGCCGTCCGCCTCCGCGGGCTTGAGCGATAGCACGCGCGTCCCGCCGGGACCTTCCGACAGCGCGGCCTCGTATCGCGCCTCCACATCGGAGGCAGTCTCCAGCAGAAGATACGGCAGCAGCGCGTGGACTCGGCGCCTGGCACGCTCGACCGCCCCCGCTTCCTCTACGAGGTCCGCCATGCCCTCATCCGGCCTTATAAGCAACGCCCGGTTCGGTTCGAGGATGTCGCTGTCGGCGCCCTCGATATGCCTTATCCGATCCCCCTGCACCTCTATTATTATGGCGCGATGCGCCGTTCCTCCGCCGAGATGCGGTTCGCCTGGCGATTCCCTAACGGCCAGTCGAATCCCTCCCGCGGCCGGCCTGGATGCCAGCAGGCGGCAAACCTCATCCGGCAACGGCTTGCGCCCCGAGCCTCTCTTCCTGGCGGCACCCCTCTCAGTAAGGCGAAAATCCGGACCTTCACCGGAACGTCCATGTCCAAGGAAAGCTAATGTGCCGAACGCTGCTTTTTCGTATTCGTCGTATTCGGCATCGGCGATCCATAGCTTATCCGCCGACTGGTTCGGGATCGGGACCGCGGCCGCGCCTTCTCCGGCCGCCGGCGGAGGCGCATCGAGAGGAGTGGAGAGCCGTGGCAAAGGCGCGAGTTCCGCGGGCGGCATCCGGCCCCCCAATGCCGACTCCCTTTCCTCGGCCGCCATGTCTTCGGTATTTTCGCCGCCGATGTCTCCCTGCGGGATGCCTTGGCGGGAATGTCCCTGGGCGGAACCTGCGGTCTCATCGTCCGCGGACCCTTCCCCTCGAAAGCCGAGGGAACCTTCTCTCCCGTCTCCCTCTACTGCCATGCGCGGCAAGTCGCCGGTATCGTCCATCTTGGCTTTCTGCGGTTTCCCATGGGACGACAGTTCCGGAAGCGGCTCCCGCGCGGTCCCCGGCGCGGCGAAGAAACGGCTCCCGGACCAAGGGTCTGGAAGTACGGACGGCCCGGCCCCGGGCCTGGTGCCGGCTGTGGCGACGACGGCAGCGGGCCTTTCCTTCGGCGGCGATGCCTTACGCCAGTTGCCGCGCAGCTGGCGGCGGACGGTCCTATCCACGCCGTACCGCTCGTACTCTCCCTCGGACTCCAACACGAGAAACGACGTGTAGGGCGAAACCAGCGTCCATGCCGTGCAGAGAGAGACTATGCGCCGCCTGATATCCTGGGTTTGCGGAAGGGCGAGCAGGCTGTCCAGCGCGGCGGCCGCCCAGAAGCGACCCACCAGCGGCTCGGACGGGTCCGACTTCACGTCGAACGTCCACTTCTTCGCCACGTCCTTTTCCCCGTACCTGGCGGATAGCGAGCATTCGAGTTTTCCCGCCTCTTTGGTTCGGCCGAAGACGAAAATCTCCTCGCCCGGCAGCGCGGCGCCGAGCTCCGGCGGGACCACGCCGTATGTCGGAACGCCGGAAAACGCCATCTTCAGGCCGCTTATCGGTACGCTCTTGAGCGACAGCGCATACTGGAACGCCGCCTGCTCCAGCTCCCGCCCTGCCGCGCCCTCAATGAACGCGCCGCCGGAGGACCTCGCAAGCTCTTTCAAAACCAACGAGTTTACCGAGGAGCCGACCCCGACGGCGTAGAGCCTGACTCCGGATGCGCGGAAAAGCGCGCCGAGATCGGCGATCAGCATGTCCTCGCGCATCTCGCCCAGCGACGCGACACCGCCGCCGATATACACCACGGCCTTTTCGCGCCCCCGGCCCGCGGCGCCGCCCTCCCCTTTTTCGCCTCCGCCCCAGGCCTTCAGCGATT
>CALKMO010000288.1 GCA_937991785.1 uncultured bacterium
AAGCAGCCTATCCTCGACCGCCGCCAGCAGGTGGTTTGGAGCGGCATCCAATCCGGGAAATTTTATCCCGTAGGCGCGGTACGACGGCGAATACAAGCCCATGAACGTCCATCCGACGCCTTTGTCCGCTCCGGGCGCAAGTTCGACCAACGAAACGCCGCTGAGGGAAACTCTGGCCGTCATGCCGGCGAAGCCGGCCTTGTATGCCGCCAAAGCGAAAACCGCCGAGAGTATCGGCACCGCGATCCACGAAAGCTCCCGCCTATTGAACGACTCCGAAACCAGGTAATTGACCGGCACCAGCAGCAGCAGGTAGATCAGCAGCACGCCGGCCACGGCATCCCTCGAAGGTATCGAAACCGGCGAATCGGCCGCGAAAGATTCGTTCAACGCCGTTCTCAAACACGCCGCGCCGCCTCCGGGATATGAATCCCCCTGTGGTGCGGGAGTCATCAAGCCCGATGCCAAGCGAAGCGACGTGGGCGTCCCGAAAGATATATTGTAGTCTCCTTTGGAGTAAGATATCGCATAATCCGCCGCGGGCGTTCCGAACCGTACCGAACGCGGTAGCGCGCCGCTATAGGTCGAAATCGCCAGAGGAGCGCGTCCGGCCCACCCGGCCAGAGAGGGATCGTCGAGATCGAAGGCGAACGTCGTAAGTTCGCCAAGGCCCATGGCGCGCCGCAGCATCAGCGGGACGCCGGTTTTCTCCTGTCGGAGCACCGCCATGTCTTTGAAGGCCGGAGCGAGGGATATTGCCGGAAGATCTTCCCCCGCTAGTCCCGGCGGGCCGAGCGGCGTCAGCGACGGCACGGCCGCCAAGCCTTTCACTTCCAAACCGAACAGCTTCGCCAAGGACGATCCGCGAAGCCGGGAGATGTCTTTCCCGCAATTCAGGACGGCCCTTCCGCCGGCCATGACGTAACCGGCCAGGGCTTCCATCTGCTCGCCGCTAAGCGCCTCCCTCGGGGGGCCGTCTACAATAATGAGGTCAGCGGCCGCGAGCTCGTACCATCGCGACGGAAATTCCTCCGCCCCGCACCAGCAGACGATGCGCCTGCTCCGCGCCTCGCCATCCCCTTCGCCCGGCTTCTGCTCCTCATTCCCGGTTTCCTCCGCGGCTTCGCTTTCAGTCTTCGCCTTCCTCCCCGAACTCCCAAGCCATCCGAACGCTCCGGGTTTTTCGGACAGCACCACTATCAGGTCTTCGCGGAACGCGTCGAGATCCCTCATGTTGAACGGCACCTCGGTCGCCGATGCAAAACCGCCGCGCTGTTCCACAGTCACGAAATATTGCCGCCCCCATGTTCCGGATGGGATCCACAGGCTGAAACGATACCGCATGGGGGGAGACTTCGGCGGGATCTCGTACGGCTGCACATAGTGAGTCCTGTAGTACGATTCCGATCCGCTATTCGATACGGGATCCATCCGTATCCTTATCGTCCCGGACAGCACGGAATCTTCGGTGGTGTTGCGCATTTCTACGACCAGCGGCATCCAACGGCCGGCGCGACAATAAGAGATCCAAGCCCCGGCGCCCTTGCGCAGTTCGACGGAGCCCGGATCCGACTTCGGCGCTCCCGATGTGCTTCCGCGGTCTCGGAACGGGCACCAGGCAGAGACCTTCAGCGGCGGGTCTTTTTTGCTTCGCGCGGCCGTAGCCGGCGCGCCGCCGCCCACGGCGCCTCGGGCGTCGTCGGCGTCTCCGGCCGCCCTCGCCTCGGCTGGCGCGCCAAGCACAGCAGCGGCTGACGCCGCGAAAATAAGGCAAACGAACGGAGAACAGGTGGGGGCGAAGGTGCGCCCGTATCGGCGATGGGAACTGAAAATGCTCATGCGCTTCTCCCTAAGCCCCAAAAATCCACCATTATTTGGATTCGAGCGGTGACGGTCAAGGTGGACCTGGGACATGCGAGCCGGTTGCACCGTCCGCCGCCAAGGCGGAATTCCAATCGCCGAGTAAAGGACATGGCGGGCTCTTCGCAATACGCCACCGCGATCGGATCGCGGAATCTCCAGGCGCACGGCATGGCGTTCCCTGGTCGTCTGGAGAAACCGTTCTTGCCGGCACCCGCATTTCGACGGTTTTGACTCAAAAGTTTCCCGAGAGCGCCAAGCAGAAACCGGCGTTCGCCCGCCCTCGTCCCCGCCGTCCGCGGCCCCTCCAATCCATCGCCACACAGGTTTAAAGCGCAACCAGCCCGCACCTGGAACATCGCGATCAAGGATTTTGCGCCGCTAAAAATATGACGCAAGGCATTGTAAATCAATAGGTTATTATATCCATATTCCATGTCCGAAGGCAAGATTCGAAAAAAGGAGGTAACTTTTTGAAGGGAACTGCAACCTTAAGGTTGCGAAAGGCGGGCGGATGCGGACGACTGAGCTTCTTATAGAGGCGCTCAAACTCTACCGCCAGGAGCACGCGGAGAAGTATATCGAGGAGTTCTGGCGGTTGATCGAGCGGCACCGGGCGGACCTGTACAACCGCGCCCTGGCGCTGCTTGGCAACCCGGAGGATGCCGAAGATGTGGTGCAGGAGACGCTCCGGGTCACATTTTCGAAGCTTCATAAGCTTCAGGACCCCGATTCGCTCGGCCGCTGGATGCGTCGCGTCAACAGGAACATAGCGCTTTACGTGCTTCGGAAACGCCGAACGGAAAGGAAGGCTACGAAACGGTTAGCGGAGGTGAAGGCGGGAGGGGCGGAGAGCGAGGAGGATAGGCCGATCTCGGACGGGTGGGATATCCGGGACGCCGTGATCCGGTCGGTGGACGCCCTCCCCGACTCGCTGCGCGCGGTTGTGACGCTCAGGTACGTGGAGGACCTTTCCTACGAAGAGATCGCCGGGCGGCTGGGCGTGTCGCTGGCGACGGTGAAGGTAAGGATGTTCCGGGCGCACGAGCTGCTGCAGAAGAGGCTTCGGAAGTTCGCGGAGGATGGCGGAAAGGTCTCGCAGTAAGGGGACGGGAGGAGGCTGCCATGGCCGGGATAACGATCGAGGAATGCGCGCAGGCGCGGGTGCTTATGGCGCCTTATATCGAGGGGCGGCTGAACGCCGGCGAGAAGGCGGCGATGGAGGAGCATCTGGCGTGCTGCTCGGCGTGCCGCGAGACGCTCCAGCGCAAGACGGCCTACGTGCGGCTCCTGGAACAAGCCTATGCGGACCGCCGCATGCCACAGCGGCTGAAGACGCCGTCCGCCGACATATTGAAGGAGACGCGGTTCTCCCATCTGGCCGAGGACGCGGCCGCCAGGACGGAGGCCGGGAACGCGGAGGCGGAGATCGAGGCGGAGCTTGGGGAGGAGGGCGTGCCGCAGCCGCCGCCGATGGAGACCGACGAGGGGGAATGGTACGAGCGGCTCGGCGCCGCTCCCTGGTGGGTGATATCGGGCGTATTCCACGGGCTCCTTTTGCTGCTCCTGGGCCTTTTGAGCATGGTCGCGCTCAGGGACGCTTCGAACGAGACGGTGATCACGACCGACCTGGCGAAGGCCAAGCCGCCGGAATTCGACGAGAGGAAGCCGAGGGATGTGTTCAGAAACCGCGTTCCCGTGCCGACGGAACAGCAGAGCGAGGTCGAAAACCCGGTCGTGGCGCACGAACAGGTCACGGACGACACGCACAACGAGACCGACGACAATATGGATTCGAACACCGCGCGCGGAGATCCCAACGCGATCTCCGACCTGCCCCTCGGCGGCCTGGGAACCAGCGCCGCGCTTGGGCTCGGCGGCGGCGGGGCAGGATGTTTCGGCCAGAGGGGCGGCGGCGGCAAGAAACGGGCGCTCGCCGCTCACGGCGGCGGAAAGGCCACAGAATCGGCCGTCGAGGCGGCACTAAGGTGGCTGGCCAGGCATCAGGAACAGGACGGCCACTGGGACACCAAGAAATACGATGGCGAGCAGTGCGTGGACGCGGGCGTCACAGGTCTTGCGCTGCTGGCCTTCCTCGGCGCCGGGCATACCGAGCGCGCCGGACAGTACAGGGACAACGTAAGGCGGGCGGTCGAGTGGATCATATCGCAGCAGGAACCGGACGGTTCGATAGGCAAGAAATACAAGGAATACTGGCACCCCGGCTATGCCTACCACCACGCCATATGCGGCCTGGCGCTGGCGGAGGCGGCCGGGATGGGCAGGGTCCCGGCAACGATCGAGGCGGCGCAGAAGGCCGTGGATTATTCCACCGAGAAGCACCAGGCCGGAGAGGAGTCCGACAAGGGGCCTTGGCGCTATCTGCCCAAGCAGGACGCCGACGCTTCCGTTTCGGGCTGGTTCGTCATGCAGCTCAAGAGCGCCAAACTGGCCGGGCTGCGCGTCAACCCGGCAAGCTTCCACGGGGCGATCAGGTTCTTCGATTCGATCGAGGTAAAGAAGGACTACAACGGGTACCCGGGCGGCAGGTTCCCGTACCAGCAGAAGGGACATCCCACGCTGAACCCAACCGCCATCGGCATGTTGTCGAACCTGTTCCTCGGCCGGAAGCCGCAGGACATACAGGGCGGGGCGGAATATCTTCTCGAGAACCTCCCGAAGTGGGACAAAAGCTGCGGCAAGGGCGGAACCGGCACGTTCCCCATGTACTACACCTACTACGCGACGCTGGTCATGTTCCAGATGGGCGGCGACTATTGGAAGAAGTGGAACGAGGCGATGAAGCAGATGCTGCTGCCCAACCAGCGCAAGGGCGGCGACGAGGACGGCTCCTGGGACCCGCTGGGCGGCGGCGACGACAAGATGGCCGGCCGCGTCTACATGACCGCCATGGGCGCGCTCTGCCTCGAGGTCTACTACCGCTACCTGCCGATACACAGGTGAGCCGGTCGCCGCTTGTTCGGCGTGCGCCTCGCCGCGGCTCCCCCCGGCCCCGGGTCGGTCTGTCGCGCCAAGTCCTTTCCGGCATCCCGCAAGGGGCCCGCCGCCCCATAGCGGAGCGGCGTGCGGCGGCGATGCCCCGGGTCCGGCCGTGCTCGCGATGGCCCTTATAGCGCGACTGAAAGAGTGTCGTATGCCAGGGCGATCCCTTCCGGCAAGGTTCGCGAAACCTCCTCGTGTTCGATTTCGTGCGATATGTGGCTGAACAGGGTCCGCCCGGCGCGGATGCGGCCGGCGGCATCGAGCGCCTCGCACAGCGTCAGATGCGTGGGGTGCTCTCGGCGCCGGAGCATGTCGAGTATCAATATATCCACGCCCGCGAGCGCTTTGACGGTGGCGCACGGTATCCTCTTGCAATCGAGCGCGTATCCGACCGCTGGCGAACTGCGCCCGCGCTGCGATATTCTGAAGGCGGTGTTATCCACTACGACATGGTCGAGCGGCAATGGATGGAACCTCAGGTCGCCTATTTCGAACGGGCCGTCAATCTCGCGCATAGTCAGGGCGGGCAGGCCCGGGACGTATTCCTCCCGATCGAAGATATAAGGGAACACGCGGCGGAGTACCGCGGCCGTCCCTTTCGTGGCCCAGCAGTCGAGCGGCCCGCCGCGCTGTTGGCAGAATCGGCGGACGTCGTCGAGCCCCGCGATGTGGTCGGCGTGAGGATGCGTTATCACCACGGCGTCGAGGCGCGGGATCCGGGCGCGTATCGCCTGTAGGCGGAACTCCGGCCCGGTATCTATGACCACGGCCGCGGCGGCGGAACGGACCAGCAGCGAAGGCCGCCAGCGGACGTTCGCCGGGTTGGCGGATGTGCAGACGGGGCAGTCGCATCCGATGACCGGGACGCCTATGGATGTGCCGGACCCGAGGAAACATATCTCGAAGGATGACATCAGGCGCCGTTCCTCCCGTCCGGCGGCCGCCCGTCGGCATTTCGCGCCCGATCGCCGCCCGCCGGGTCGCCGCCCCTCCCGGCCGCGGACGCCTGCCGGTTCGGCGCCCAGAGGGCCTTGGGCAGGCAGATGTCCGCCACGACGATCCTGCCGCATCGCGGCCGGCCGGCGTCCGTCAGGAATCCCGTCTTCGGCGCGCCGAAGGTAACCGTAACATCGGCCTCGACGCATATCCCCAGAGGCTCGCCGGTATTGCAGTCCATGCCCGACGGGCAGTCCACCGCCAGCACGGGCGCGCCGGCCCGCCGCGCATCCCGCAGCACCGCCACGGCATCCCTGGCCAGCCCCCTGACCTCTCCGGTCATCCCCGTGCCGAGTATCGCGTCAACGACGAGCGGTTTTCCGCGCAGCGCCTCCTCCAGGATCGCGAGCGCTCCGGCGTCGGATATTTCCCTTATCGGGACGCCGGCCTCCGCGGCGAGCGCGGCGTTCCGCGCAGGGTCGTCGGCGAGCGAGGATACGGTCCCGAGAAGGAAGATTTCTACAGGCACGCTCCACCACGACAGCATCCTGGCGGCTACGAATCCGTCGCCGCCGTTGTTGCCGCGGCCGCATACCGCCGCGACCGGCGCGCCGTGCCTGCCTCCGCCGCTCCGGCTCGAAGAGATCTCCGCGCGCATGAAAAAAAGCTCGCGCGCCGTCCAGTAGCCGGCGTTTTCCATCAGGCACGTCCCGGGGATGCGGTAGGTATCCTGCGCGATGGAATCCGCCAGCCTGGAACGTTCCCTGGTCATCGGTTCGGCGTCCGGACGGAAGACGAAGTCTCCGGGCGAAGGAGCAGGGCACCGGAACTCGCCGCCGGTTTCCGTCCGAACCGTCCGCAGTCCGCGGCCGTCCGCGGCGGCCCGGGCCGCTTCGGCTATCGCCTCGTTCGTTCCGCCGGCTTCCGGCGGAGGGGCGCCGATCCATAGTTCGGCGGCTGGCCGGAGCGACCCGACGAAGCTCGCCGCCTCGTCCGCGTTCCGCAGGATCGCGATCCTGGCGCCGAGCGCCTCCAGACATTCCAGCCCTTCGCTAACCCCCTGGCCGGCCTCTGCCCTTTCTCCTATCGCGGCGACGGAAGGTTCGATGCCGTACTGGAGCAGGTGGCGGGCTGCGGTCAGGGCGCAGGCGCCTTCCTCCCCGGGCGCGGCGATTATCGCCAGGCCGCCGGGCGGATTCGCGGATTGCGTCCGCGCCCTTTCTTCGGCCCCGCTCCGGCGCGGCGCTCTCGACATGAACGCCATCGCCAGCGTGCGGCCGACGTTCTCGCGCCTGACGCGCAGGCGATGGATCGCCATCGTCTCGCCGGCCGACTGCCCATCGGCGGAGGATGGAAATTTCATGGATCGCCGCCACCCCCGATACGCTCCTGAGAAGGGAAACTGCGGTTTCCCGCTCTCCTACGCCGCGCCGCCTCCTTCCGGTTTGCGGCGGTCGAACATTCCCCCTTCCGCGTCAGCCGGAGGCGTGCGAGGAACAACATTTCCGGCTCGGGCTAAAAAGCAACGCCATCTAGCCGACGCCGCCTTCGCCCAAACCGGTCCTCGCGACCAAAGGAGCCGACATGCCGCGGCTACCAGGCGAGTTCCTCCGCGTCGAACACCGGTCCGTCCGAGCAGACCGCGCGCCGTATCAGGCCGGTTTCCGGATGGGGAGTCTTGCCGTCCACGACGCACGATCTGCAGACGCCCATCCCGCACGCCATCCGGGCCTCGAGCGACAATTGGCACGCGGCGAAGGCTCGAGCGCGGGACATCCCGTGTATCGCCCTCAGCATGCCATCGGGTCCGGACGCGTAGACCGCGACCTTTCGTCCGGAAAGCGGACCGTCCAAAAGCCGCGCGAGCACGTCCACGGCCGTCCCCTTCTCGCCGCGGGAACCGTCCTCGGTCGCTTCGACGATCCTGACGCTCCGCGGTATCGCACCCGTCGTTTCCGCGTCTAACAGCCCTCCGGCGTCCTTCGCTCCCAGGATCAGCGTCGCGCCGGTTGCGCCGGAGGTTCCCGACGCAACCGTTTTGGCCAGAAAGATCAGCGGCGCCACCCCGCATCCGCCCCCGACCAGCACGTGGTGTTCGGCGTCCTCGCGAAGCCGGAAGCCGCGGCCGAGCGGCCCCAGTACGCGGAACCGCGTCCCCGTTTCGGCGCGGTCGCGCAGCATGGCCGTTCCCCTGCCGGCCGCCACGTAGAGAAGATCGAAGTCGGATGGCGTCCGGACCTTCCCGTAATGCTCCGCCGCAGGATGGACATCCATCACGGCGAGGGGACGCGGAAGGAGCGGATCGAGCGACGGAGACACGGAAAGCATGACGAACTGACCGGGCCTCGCTGCCGCCGCGATATCGGGGCACTTGAGGCGCAGGAGGAAGTAACGCCCGCCGGCCGGCCGGTGCGCGATTACCTCTGCCTCGCGCTGGAATACCTCCGGTCGAACCGCGGGCTCGGAATTTTTCCCGTTCACCGGTTTTTCTCCCTTTCCTCCGTTCGACCGCCGGACTTTTTATCGCGCGCGCAGATATTCCGCGCCTACCTGCCGATCGCGGCTGGCCGGACCGCGGCATCCCAGCCGCGTCGGCTATCCTGCGCCGCATCGTATCCAAGGCAGCGCAAGGTATTCTGAAGCGGCTCCGTTTCTGCGTTTGGCCGGTCGGGAGCTTAAAATTATCGCCGCGAGGCGCCCGCGCAAGCGCACAACGGAAGCGATTCGCCGCCGCCGAATCGCAAAAGAAAATTATTGACTCCAAGATGGCCGCCCGCTAAATTCCTGTTCCGGGTTTTTGGGAACCGGCGCGCAGTTGTCCGCGCCGGAGAGAGGTTGGGGTTGAGCGAGGGTAAAGGAGGCGGAACGATGTGCGGATCCTGCGGATGCACTGCGAAGAAAAAGACGACGAAAAAGGGCAAGGACAAAAAGAAGTAAAGCCGGTCTCCCTTAAATCCGTCATGCCTTCCTGCGCAAGACCGGCGCAGCTGCCGAATTCGTAATCGGAATATTTCGCGCTTCGGTCGTTCGCGATCCTTGGTTTTGCGCATCCCGGAATGGGAAAAGGGTCAGGGCGGGAAGAGGCGGTATGCGAGCCGCGGCGCTGAGGTGTGTCTTTTGCGGCCTGGAACATCCGCCCGGGCATCTTTTTTATTTATGCGAGCGATGCGGCGGGACTCTCGATGCTCGAGGCGGATGGGACTTCGCGGCGCTGAAAGATGCCGTCTTGGGCAGGAGGGATCGCGGTAACGCCCATCGCGGGATGTGGCGCTATGTCGAGATGCTCCCGATCTCCGGCCGCGCCGATCCTGTTACCATGGGCGAAGGCGGCACCCCGCTTCTGCCTGCCGCACGACTGGTGAGGACGGTGGGGCATGACCGCATTTATCTCAAAAACGAAACCGTAAATCCGACGCTGTCGTTCAAG
>CALKMO010000289.1 GCA_937991785.1 uncultured bacterium
GCTCGGTTTCTGCGCCTTCGGGCGGCGGGGGGCGCATCACATCCTGAAGAGTATCTTGACCTTGGCCGAGCATTTCGACTCGCTGCCGCTTCTCGGATGCGTCCTCCGTCCCATCGCTGAAATCGAGGATCCGTAGCGTCATATGGAGACCTTCGACGCGGCCGCCCGCCGCCATCCGCGGCATCTCGTTCCGCAGTCTGTCGGGAAGTCGCGCCGCCCGTCCTGTAGCAAGTCGGAATCATGAAGGAGTTCCTTTGCGTCGAAGTCGCTTCCATTTCCATTCTTCAACCGCAGAAAACGCACACGGCACTATAAAAAGCGTAATTATGGATACGGCCATTCCGCCGACTGACGGGATGGCCATCGGTTTCATGACGTCGGAACCGCGGCCGGTCGCCCAGAATATGGGCATCAGGCCGATGACCGTCGTCGCCGTAGTCATCAGGCATGGTCGTATACGTTTAAGTCCCGCCTCAAGGACGGCCTCACGGATCTCATGCACGGAGGCGAAGGTCCTCCCATCGAATACGCCTTCCAGGTAGGTGGCCATGACCACGCCGTCGTCATCTACCACGCCGAAGAGCACCAGGAAGCCCACCCACACGGCTACCGAGAGATTCGCTCCCCAGAGACTCAGCATGATGAACCCGCCGGAAGCCGATACCAGCACTCCGGAAAAGATGACCGGCGCGATCCACCAGCGGGCGAAACCAAGATACAGCATCACGAACATGATGCCGAGCGTAATCGGGACGAGGATCCGCATGCGGGACATGGCGCGCACCTGGTTCTCGAACTGCCCCGACCACTCCCAATAATAGCCGGGAGGCAGTCGAAGGCGTCCGTCTCTTGCTGCCTGCTGCAACAGCGCTTCGGCATCCTGGACCACCGACACCTCGTCGCGTTCGCGGGCATTCATGGTGACGTACCCGACCAAGAGGCCGCGTTCCCCCTTTATCTCCTGGGGACCGAGGACCGTTTTTACAGCAGCCAGTTGCGCCAGCGGAACCTGTGCGCCCGACGAGGAAGGGACGTTTATTTTCTGGATGGCGGCGAGATCTTCGCGGAAATCGCGGGCCATACGGATGCGGATGGGATAACGTTCCCGTCCCTCGACCGATTCCATGATGTTCACACCTCCCAGGGAGGTCTCAATCACATCCTGCACGTCGCGGATGCTGACTCCGTAACGCGCCATGCGGTCGCGGTCAATCTCGATCTGCAGGTAAGGCTTGCCGACGATGCGGTCGGCTACGACGTCGGCGGCACCCGGCACCTCGCGAAGAAGCTGTTCCATCTCGAGTCCTATTCGCTCTATCTCGCGCAGATCGCTTCCGTATATCTTGACGCCCATCATCGCCCGGAATCCCGTCTGGAGCATCACGAGCCGCGTCTGAATCGGCTGGAGCCATGACGGCAGGACGCCCGGAATGGCCGTCTTCTCCTGCAGCTCGGAAAGTATCTCATTCCTGGTGATGCGGCGCTTCTCGGGCCATATCCAGGCCAGCGGAGCTTTGAGCCATTCCGGCCAACCGGAGAAAAAGCGCTCGACCGGAAACGTGCGCCATTCGGCCTCCGGCTTGAGGATAACGACGGTTTCGATCATGCCGACGGGAGCGGGGTCGAGCGCAGAATCGGCGCGGCCGACCTTTCCGACCACGCTCTCCACTTCCGGTACGCTCGCTATGGCCATGTCCAGCCTGCTGTTGACCGCCGCGACCTCGGAGAGCGCCGCCTGAGGCAGCAACGACGGCATGTAAAGGAAGGATCCCTCGTCCAAGGGCGGCATGAACTCGCGCCCGATGCCGGGCAGAATGCGGCCTTCGCCGACGACGGTCAGTCCCGCCGAAGCTTCGGCATCGCGTTCGGCATTGTCTTGCCGCCTGAACAGGATGCGGAATCTCTCGAAGCCCTGTTTGTCGCGGACGCGCTGCCAGCGCAGTTGGCCGAGCTCCAGGAGCGGGCGTACAACATCCGCATCGGGAGATTCATGCATCATCCGCTTGAGTTCCGGAGATGCCTTCTCGCGGGCGAACAGGTTTACGGCCCATTCCAGCGGGTACAGCGTCCGGTGGATGCCCAGCCACACCGTCAATCCGATAAAAAGTATAGCCGTCGGAGCGGCCATGAACGTCTTCTTGTGGTCCAAGACCCAGCCCAGCGCGGCGGCGTAAACTCTCGCGATCGCGCGGGAGACGCGGTTGTCCTCCAAGGGCACGAACTTCTCGCGGGTCATGCGGATGACGCAAAGGGCGATGCCCGCGCCCGCGGCGATGGATATCAGCCAGCCGCGGCCGCCGGGAGATGCAAAGCCCCACGCGAACGCGGCATGCATTGCGTACGCGCCGAGCGCGCCGCAGAGCGCCGCGACCGCAAGCGTGATATATGCGCGCCACTTCGCCGGCCGGAAGAGCAGGTAACAGAGGAACGGGACCACCGTGACCGCCAGCACGACCGAGAAGCCGATGGCGAAGGTCTTAGTGAACGCCAGCGGCCTGAAGAGCTTGCCTTCCTGGCCGGTAAGGAAGAAGACGGGGATGAACGATACTATGGTGTTGCTGACGGCCGTTACGATGGCCCCGCCGACCTCGGCGGCGCCTTCATAAACTATGCCGAAATATCCCTTCTCTTTCTTTTCATCCTCGGTGGCGCCGGCCAACCGGCGATAGATGTTCTCCGCCATGATGATACCCATGTCGGACACGTCGCCTATGGCTATTGCCAGCCCGGCCAGCGACATTATGTTGCTGTCTACTCCGAAGAGATACATCAGGATGAACGAACCGGCCACCGCCAGGGGAAGAGTCGGCAATATGGTCAATGCCGTACGCAGATGAAGGAGAAAGAAGACTACGATGAACCCCGAAAGGATCGCTTCCTCGAACAGCGCAGCCTTCAGCGTTCCTATTGTTTCCTCCACGATGGTCGAGCGGTCGTAGAACGGCACGATCCTGACCTTGGAAACGCGGCCGTCGGGGAGCGTTTTGCTCGGCAAACCCGGATCGAGTTGAGCGATCTTCTCCTTGACGCGCCGGATCACGTCTCGCGGGTTTCCGCCGTAGCGCATGAGCACCACGCCGCCGACGGCTTCAACGCCGCCCTTGTCGAGAGCCCCGCGCCGGAAATCCGGCCCCATCTGTACGGTCGCCACGTTCCTGACTAGAACCGGCGTCCCGCCTTCCTGCCGGATCGCGATCTTTTCCAGATCGTCTATCGTCTTGATGAACCCGACGCCCCGGATAAAGAACTCCGAACCGTTGTTCTCTACGACTTTGGCCCCCACGTCTATGTTGCTCTTCCGAACAGCCTCGAATACATGCATGATCGTTACGCGGTGCGCGCGCATCTTGTCGGGGTGCAGGTCTATCTGGTACTGCTTGACGAAGCCGCCGATGCCGGCGACCTCGCTTACGCCGTCTACCGACTGGAGCTGATAGCGGACGTACCAATCCTGGATCGAACGAAGCTCGGCGAGGTCGAAGCCTTCGCCCTCCAGGGTATACCAGTAAACCTGTCCCAGGGCCGTGGCGTCAGGGCCGAGAACCGGCACCACTCCCGCCGGCAGGCGTTGCTGCGCGACGTTCGCGCGCTCGAGAACCCGCGACCGCGCCCAGTAATAATCAACATCATCCTTGAAAATGACGAAGACCATAGAGAAGCCGAAGCCCGACATCGAACGGATGGCCTTCACGCCGGGCGTCCCGGTGAGGCTGGTAGCGAGAGGGTATGTCACCTGATCGTCCACGTCCTGGGGGCTTCGCCCCGGCCAGTCGGCGTAGACGATCACCTGCTTCTCGCCTATGTCGGGGATCGCGTCCACCGGCGTGCGCATGACGGCCCAATAGCCCGCACCGCAGAGCGCGGCTGTCAACAACAGCATGAGGAAGGTGTTTTTAAGACACCAGCGGATGACGGCATTTACCATGATCGTTTCCTCTCCGCTAGTGCTCGCGCCCGCCGGCAGATGGATCTGCCTATTTGCCAGGCGTCTGTTGCTTCGGAGGCGTCCCGTCGCTCGGCGCATCTCCTGTCGAGCCGCGCCGATGCCCCGCGGTCGCGCGAAGGCCTCCGGGATAGTACAGGCTTGGATGCCCGGCGATCTGGAACTGGCTGTCTATCAGGAAACCGCCGCGCGTCACAACGCGCTCGCCTTCCGTCAGCCCCTTGATTACCGGATAGTACTCGCCGCAGCGGGGGCCGAGCGCGACCTCGCGCAGCTCGAACGTCCCGCGCCCCTTCTCGACATAGACGATCCTCCTCGTGCCGCTGTCCAGAACGGCTCCGGCCGGCACGGCCAGGAGAGCATCGCGTTCGGTCTTGGCCGTCAACGCCGGAGGCACAACCTTGTCGAGCTTCATATGGCAAATCCGGCAGTTGCCGGGTCCGTCATAGGTCTTGTCGCCTTCGCATTTCATCGGGCAGGCATACCGTTCATCCTGCGCCTGCGATGGAGAGCGATGCCCGAGACTCTCGCGCGCGCCGCCGTCCGGGATCCGCTCGAGAGGCATGCCGCACATCGGACAAGGCCCCTCGCCGTCCCTTGCGACATGCGGATGCATCGGGCACGCGAACTTCCCTTCCATGCCGGTAGGGGCAGCCTCGCCATCCGGACCAAGCGCCACCTTAATCGCCGCGCTTACGTACATCCCCGGCTTGAGAATACGACGCTTGTTTTCGATATATACCGGAACACGGATCGTCCTTGTCTGCTCATTGAGCACCGGTTCCACAAAAGTGACCATCCCGGTGAAGATTTGACCCGGATATGCTTCGGCCTCGAGCTCCACCTTCTGCCCGTAGCGGATCCAGGGGAGATCGAATTCGTAGATGTCCAGGTAGACCCACACCGCATCCAGATTGGCTATCCGATAAAGAACGTCGCCCGCCTTGAAGAAGCTGTTCTCGGTTATCCTCTTCTCTATCACGGTTCCGGCAATGGGCGAATAGAGCGTTACGCGGCCGGTGATCTCCCTCGACGCAATGAAGCCGTCAATCTGTTTGTCCGTCAATCCCCAGTTGCGCAGCTTTGTCCTGGAGCCTTCGACAAACGGCCCGGAGACCCCGTCCCGCAGCGCTATAAGCAGTTCCTGCTGCGCGACCAGAAGATCGGGGCTGTAGATCTCGACCAAATGATCCCCTGCCTTGATCGTCGTCCCCGTAACGTTGACCAACACCTTCTCCGCGTAGCCGTCCACCCGAGCCGTGACCGTCGCGAGCGATGTTTCGTCGTATTGGATTTTGCCCACGACGCGCAGATCGCGGCTCAACCTGCGGTACTCCACGGGCGCCGTCTCTACGCTCGCCATCGCCATCGCTCGGTCCGAGAGCTCCAATGCGGGCGCCGCGCCTTCCAGGGATTCGGCGGAACTTGCCGGTATCAGCGGCATTTCGCAAATCGGGCACTTGCCGGGCTTGTCAAGACGTATCTGCGGATGCATCGAGCACGTGTATATCCGCCGGGCCGCCGGGCCGCCGCCTGCTTCCGACGGACCGCCGGCGGGTTGACCGGTCCATCGTCCGAATAGGAATCCGGCGGCGAAGGCAATGAGGATGGCGGCGAAGCCGCCGAAAACGACCGCATGCCGTTTCATCCAAGCCTCCTTTATGGAGCCGCGCCTCGGCCGACCCCGGCGCCGCTATTCCGTCGTCGGGGGCTCGGTTTCTGCCCCTTCGTGCGGCGGGCGCTTCGCGGCCTCCTTCGCCGCCAGCGCCCCGGTGGGGCAGGCCGCGGCGCATTCGGGGGCCGATTCGCCGAGCGCGCCGCCGATCGCATCGAAGAACGCTCCGCCCATCCTCGCTGCGAACCCCCGCCCGATGAACGATATGCCTCGCGCCTCGCCCGCCTTCTCAGCCGCGGCGATGCACAGGCCGCACATTATGCACTTGCCCGGGTCGTAAACGATCAGCGGATGCGAACGGTCCGGATCCGAAGCCCGGCGTTCGCCCTCGTATCGCCGCTGGTCCGCGCCGTATTCCGTCGCAAGGTCTCTCAGGCCGCAAGCATCCTTTTTTGCGCAGCCGCATCGCAGGCATCGGGCGGCTTCCGCCTCCGCCTCTGCATCCTCCATCGCCCTTTCCGTCCGCAACATGCCCGGCGCGCCTGGATCCGGATTCGGCCCGCAAACGCCGGAGCGCCTGCTGCGCGATGCGCCGCGGATCGCGGCGGCCTTCTCGGCTTCCGTCATCTTTACGAGCCTCGAGTTGAACCTGCGCGGTTCGCCCGAGGGAGCGCCCGTTCTAAGGTATTGGTCAATGCAAACGGCGGCCAGCCGGCCCGATGCTGCCGCCCTGACAGCCGGACCTATTCCGGCGGCCGCTTCTCCGGCCGCGAACACTCCGGGGATATTCGTCGCCAGCGTCCGGCGGTCGGCGGCGATCCACCCCCCCGGAGAAAGGGGCAGGCCGGCGTCGGCGGCCCAATCGAGCTTCGGAGCGCGTCCGGACATTGCGAACACGCGGTCGGCCTCGAAGCGCGCGCTGCCGCCCGGCCCGCCGCAGGCGACGGCGAGGCGGCTTTCGCCGGCCGGCTCGATCCGCAAAACCTCGGCGCCCTCTACGATCCGAACGCCCTCCGCCTCGGCGGCCGCGGCGATTTCCGGCGGCACTCCGGCCTTCGTCTTCGGCGCCGGCATCAGGAGGACCACCGATTCGGCGCCGAGCCTCCTGCACGTACGCGCCGCGTCGAACGCGGGGGCGTCGGAGCCGATAACCGCTGCCGTCCCGCCGACTTCGGGCCTCGCGCCGCGAGCCGCGGCCTCGAGCAGTTCCAGCGTCGAGACTGCCAGATGCCCTCCCTCGCATCCAATCCTTTTCGCCTCCGGGGCGCCTGCCGCTATCAACACGGCGTCGTACTCCCGGCGCAGCCGTTCCAGCGATATGTCCGAACCGACCCGCATCCCCGGCCGGAACTCGACGCCCAGCCGCATTATCGCCTCTATATCCATTTCGAGATCTTCAATCGGAAGCCTGAATCGCGGGACAGCGTACCGGAGCATGCCGCCCGGCAGCTCGTTGCGATCGAACATCGCGCAGGCATGCCCCGCGCGCACCAGGCAGTACGCTGCGGAAAGTCCCGCGGGACCGGCGCCGATTATCGCCACGCGCTTCCCCGAAGGGCCGCGCGGCGAGCCGTTTCCCTGAAGTTTCCCGCCGCCTGCGCCCGTTTCGGATCCGACGCGGCCTGCGGCCGCCGGACCTTGCCGGCCGGCCGCCGCGTATCCGGCGGGGGCGGCTCCGGCGGCATCGCCGCGAGCGGCGCGGCAACCGGCCCTGCCGGCGAACCTTTTGAGCGCGCATATCGCCACCGGCTCGTCGAACTCGCCCCTTCGGCATACGCGCTCGCAGAACCGCGGGCATATGCAGCCGAGCGATGCCGGCAGGGCGATCCGCTTCCTGGCCAGCACCCCGGCATCGGAGTACCTGCCCGCGGCTATGAGGCGTATCATGCCGGGTATGTCCATGCCCGCGGGGCATCCGATCGTACAGGGGCCTTCGCAGTCCCCAGCGTGGTCGGACAAGAGGAGTTCGATGGCCGCCCGCCTCGCATCAGCCACCTCTTTCGACGATGCGATGATCCGCATCCCATCGTGCGCCTCAAGTCCGCAGGCGGGCAGGAAGCCGTCCTTCCCTTCAACCTTGACCAGGCACACGAAGCACGAAGTGCGCGGCTCCAGACCGTCTAGATGGCACAACGTGGGTATCTTGATCCCGAGACGGCGCGCGCCGTCCAGAACTGTGCCGCCCGGCGGGATTTCAACTTCTTTGCCGTCTATGTAGAAACGCGGCATGGCGTCTATCCCGATCCTCCCGCTAAACTTCAAGCGCGCTCTTTA
>CALKMO010000290.1 GCA_937991785.1 uncultured bacterium
GCGCGAAGACTTTCCCCCGCGGCTTCCCCTACTGGACCGACGCGGCGCTCTTGGCCTCGATCCCCGGCCTCCAGGCCGTCATCTGCGGTCCCGGCGACATAGCCATGGCGCACTCCGACGACGAGCGGCTGCCCCGGGGGCAGCTCCGCGCGGCCTTCCGCGTATACCTCCGCGCCGTCCGCAAGCTGTGCATGGGGCCGCGCTGATCCCCGCGCGCGATTCCCGGCCTCGCTGCCGCGCCGCCGCTCCGGCGCGGCCGCCGGCCTTATGCTTTCTCTCCCGGCGCGCGATCGTATTGCGGTACCCTTGCGGCGGCATATGGCGGCGCCTGACCTCCGCGCGGGGCGGTAGCGCCCGACTTCCATGTCGGGCGCGAATCGCGTCCGGGATGGAACCCGGACGCTGCGGCCGGCCGCTTTTATTGAGCACGACGCAGCCAATGGCACCGGTTCAGAGCCACAAGGGCGACGCATGACAGACAAAGCCAGACAAGCGTTTCAGTCTATCCATATCGGTAAATCCAATGCGTACCTTTTGAACAATCTGGGTCAATAAAAGGTTATCCGGCCCACGGCGGAGCGAACCGGCACCGCACTCGGGTTGCGCACCGGTCCGCCGGGGCGCACGTTCGGAGCTTGAAGAGATTTTCCGGCGCGGGATATTTTGGGGCGTTCGAATCGGAAACGGCGGCGGGGCGCGCTCGGAATCGGTCCGCGTGGCCGGAGCGGGCGCCGCACGAAGATCTTGCGGGAAGGGGGGGCTATGAGAACGCGCAAGGTCGTTGAGATCGAACTGACGCTGAAGGACAAGGCGGGAATCCTCGCCGATATAGCCGGGGCGCTGAGCGGGGCGGGCGTCAACATCGAGGCTATGTGCGGCTGCACATGCGGCGGCACGGCCTACATCATGGCGGTGCCCGACAAGGTTCCGAAGGCCCTTATCGCTCTGAAAAAGGCCGGCCTGAAGCCGAAGACCAACAAGGTGCTGCTGGTCGAGATGCCCAACAGGGTCGGCGTGCTCGCCGCCGCCGGGAAGAAGCTGAAGAAGGTCGGCGTCAGCCTCGACTACCTCTATACCACGGCTGCCGGCAAGACTGGCCGCGTCATCATGGGCGCGAAGAACCTGGCGAAGCTGGCTAAGGCGCTGGCATGAGCTTTTTCGTTTCATTGCCGAGCGCATCCAGCCGATGGAAGCGCGGCGTTCCGGGATACGCGCCGCCGCAACATAATATAAAGCCCGGGGAAGTTTGCGCGGAAAGCTTCGCCGGCATGTGGACTTGTCCTTTACTCTCTCAGAGATGCGAAGGGCTAGGGTTTTTGTTATCATCGCCCTGGCTCTCTTCAGTAGGGTAAGGGATCCTGCGCCGAACGATACGGGGCGGCGGTTCAGGTTTGAGGCTTGTGGTTCTAGGTTTGAGCTCTGACGATGGCAGGGGCGGCGAGGGCATACCCGCCCGGAGCGCGCTCCGCTCCGGCGCTTCGGGTCGGGTTCGACCCGGCGGCGCCCCGGTCCTGCCCCAAACCGACGGCGGCATTCCGGTTCCGTCCCGGACGCGCCGCGGATATTCGTCATGCTCACGCGCGGCAGTCAAGCGTTCCCCGGACTTCCTTCACGCGTTACCGACTTTCATCTCCGTCCTTGTCCTGTCCGCTATCCTTTTAGGCAGCATTTGCATGTGCGAAGACGATGTCGCGGAAGGTCCGGGCGTCTCATGGAAGGACCCGGCCGGGGCGTGGGAGCTCACCCTGCCCGGCGGATGGATCGCCGGGACGAAGGAAGAGACGCTCGCCGCCGCGGAACGCTCCCGCGCCGCGTCGCCCGTAGTGCTCGATGCGCTCCGCAGGACGTCCGTCCCCTTCCTCGCGCTGCTGCCGGCCGAGGCCGGAGCGGCCACTGACGTAACCGCAGGCGCCGGCGGAAGACAGTCGTCCGCACGGGCGGGGGGGCTGCCGGCGATAGCGGCCATAATCAGAGACGAGGGCAAGGGCGGCGAGATCGAAGCCGCGGCGCATTCCGTCGCGGCGGCCAGGACGGCCGCGATGGGCGTTCTGGCCGAATGGCTGATGCCGGGATGCATCGCCAGGATCGAAACCGTCCGGCCGGCGGCGATAGGCGGGCGGAACATGTTCGAGATGCGCGGGACGCTGGAGCTTGGCGGCGCGAACCTCCGAGCGGCGTTCTACGCCGCGCCCTCAGGCGGCAGGATGTATTATCTGGTCGCGGCGCTGCCGGACGCGGACGGGCCGTCAGCGGATGCTGCGGGGGGCGAATCGGCGGCGCGAGGCGCGGACATGGGCGGACAGGCCGCCGGCCAAAAGGCATCGGGAGGCGCGCGGCCCGAGGACGCGGCATCGAGCGGCGGCTGGCATCCCAGCCGCGCCGCGGACCCGCAAATGATCGCAGCCGCATGGAAGCTCGCCAAACCTGCGAAGACCGCATCGTTCGTCTATACGCGGACAGGCAGGCGGCTGGTCTGGGCGATGATCGGCGCCGCGGCACTGGCGGCGATCGCTGCCACAATAGCTGCTGCCTCGCGCCAGCGCCCGCCGACCGGATCCGGTTTCTCATGACCGCGTCACAATTTTGCCGGGAAATAGGGAAAGGGCGATAATGGCGTTGAAATATGTATTGCATGCAAATATCTTCGTGGCGGGCAAGGTACGTCCACGCACCCAATGGAGAAAGGGCAAGAGATGCCTATCCGCGAGTTGAGCAACGATGTCGTAGTATGCGCCGACAAGCTGAACCCTTCTGTTTTTTCTCCGGAGTGGTTGTTCACAAAAGGCATTACCCGAGACGAAACTTGCTTGGAGTCTATATTTGTTAGCGGGCTGTCGAAAGTAAAAACGGAATCCTTCGACCTCCTCGTTGTGCCTGAGCGGTTGCAGTTCTCCACAAAATCCCCCGGGGAAAGGTCGGGCGAACTGATAAGGAGAAAGCTCCTGCCGATAGTGCGCCACCTGCCCCATACCCCCTATACCGCGATAGGACTTAATTTTACATGGTGCATCAATCCGCAGGATGGAAATCTTCATGCATTTTCGCGAAGGCTTTTCTTTAATGAGAAAAGTTCGCTCCACAAAAGGTTCGATGAGGAATCCGCGGCTTTTGGGGGCTACATGAGCCGGGACTGGAACGGTTTCAGATTGCATCTCCATGTCAGACCGGATGAGAAAGTAATCCCGCCTTCGTTCAAAGGAGAGACCTTGCTGTTCGCCTTCAACTTTCATAAAGATATGGATCGTGATGCGTCCGGCCAAGGCGGAGCGCCAGACTGCACAGGGCGCATAGAAGATTGTTTAAGAGTCTGGGAGCACGCCAGAATGGAAAGCAAAGAAACCGTAGAGTTGTGCGGAGGTCAGGCATGACAGCTACAGTCATAGAAACGCCGGAAGCAGCGGCTTTCGATAAGATAATCGATTTTCGTCTGGGGCCCATCCGTAACCGGGCCGTCCGGCAGGCGGGCACGACTTTTGTTCCCGGCGCTTTTCCGGACGAGACCTACAGCAATTGCTTGTTCATTGAACCCTGGGAGAACGCGAAGTTGGCGAAGGCTGATATCGGATCCGAAGCAATGTTGGCCGGCAGCAGGGACACATGGTGCCTGGCGTCACCGAGTATCGATCTGGCAGCGATTCGCTTCGCGATCTCCGACATCGCTAAACTCGGCGTGGATGTGCCCAACAGCGACGAGGTTTACGGGTATCTGAAAGAATTTCCCGAATTGTGCGGAGCGCTGAAATCCTTGGTGGAGAATACGCAGAAAGAATTCGGCTTGGATGGCAGGATAATACTTGAACTTTACAAGGATCCGGAGATAAACCACGAGTACCTTTGCATCACGGTCCGAATGCCGGAATACCCGGATGATTTGACGGATCGCTTCGGGAAGATAATGGCTGCGGAAGCCGATGCCCTGTCTAACTCGGACGGATATATCCTGGTGACCACCGATTTTGCGAGGGAGTGACGGCAATAATGTCGTTCGATTGGAAGGATTTCCTCAAGCTTGCCGAGATGTTGAAAGACCAGTCTTCCCTCGGTCTGCGAGAGGCCAGGATCAGGACGTGCGTCGGACGCGCCTATTTTGCCGCATTTTGCGTTGCCAGGGATTACGCAGAGAGGCATTTAGGCTTTCAACCTACCCGCAGAGCCGAGGACCACAAATCGGTAATGGAGAAGCTTAAAGAAAAAAAGAATGATGCCGCATCTTGCTTGGCGAGGTTGCGGCAATGGCGAAACGAATGCGACTATAAAGAAAATTTGGCCGGCAAGGATATGAGCGATCTGGTTACAAGCGCCTTGAAAGACGCGCATCGGGTTGTCAAGGCTTTACATTCGTAGCATAGCCGAAAACCTGGCGACTTCGGGCGGGAGGTCAGGGGAATATCTCGAACCGATCGGTTATGTCCGGCAGCGGGGCGCCTTCGTCAAAGGTCCACGCCGTCACGACCATCCTGTCGGCCAGGACGTCCACCTGAACGAAGCCGCGTTCCCTTACGAAGAGCAGACCGTCCGGGTTCTCCTTGCGGTTGGCCTGCGGGTAGGTCTCGTCGCCGCCCGGCGGCAGGACTATATAGGTCACGCCGTTGACGACGGTGCGCTGGTAGGAATGGTCGTGACCGGCGAAGGCGAGCTTCACGCCGTGCGCTTCAAGCAGCGGCTGGATGTACTTGCGGATGCGGAACGTGCTGCCGTGGCGCGCCGAACTGTACGGCGGATGGTGCGCGAAGAACACCTTGAAAGGCTTCGCGCTCGCCGACAGATCGCCATCTAGAAAGGCGTGCTGGGCGCTCCCGGGTTTGAAGTTCCTGTTGGTATCTACCGTCGCGAAGTGCGCCGCTCCCCAATCGAACCCGTAACAGCGTCCCTGGGGCGAGCCGTCCGGCGCCTCGAAGTACAAGGCCATCCGTTTGCTGTTTCGCTCGTGGTTCCCGCGCGCCAGGAAGTAAGGAGCCTCCATAAGCAGCGGCCGCGCCCCGGGAAAGAACTCGCTCTTCCAGCTCGTGCCGGCCGAGAAATCGCCGTCGCCGAAGGCATCCTTGATGTTGCGGACGACCGGCTGGAGGAAGACGGGCCGGAAATCCTTGACCTTGTCAGCCTTCTCCGATATGGCGTCGCCGACGTGGATGACGAAGGCCGGATCGAACATGGCGCCCGCGACGGAAACTATACGATAATGTTCCTTCCTGTTGTCTGTCGTGTCGCCGAATACGAGGAACGTGAACCCGGTGCCGTCGCCCGAAGGTGCGGTCCTGAAGGTTCCCTCGCCGGAGGCTCCCGATCCGAGCACGACGCGATAGTAATATTTCGTGTTCGGTGCCAGACCCGCCAGCCTTGCGCGGGCGACCCACGCGCCGCCCCTGCGCATCGTTCCGTCCCGGCGGAGACGGCGCTTTTTCTCCGCTGTGGCGGACAGCCCGTAAGCTGGCGTTGTTCCGTACTCGACGTACCCGATCTCATCTCGATCCTTCGGCAACCACAGGACGGAGGCGGAGGAATCGTCCGCGCCCTGCACGTACGGCTCGATCTCGAAGAGGGAGTTGACGGCGGCGGCCGCTTCGCGGACGGCCGTCGCGGCCCGCCCGTCGTCCGGCAGGCAGGTTGACGTCGCTGCCGCGGCCTCCTCACGCGTTGGCGCCGCAGCGGCGACATTCTTGACATCGGGCCCGACGGAAGCCGACGCCGGGAGCGCTACGCGCGGAATCTGTATAGCCATCGCCGCCAGGAGGAATGCGGCAAGCCCGGTCCGGCGCCTCGGATGCACATGCTCCGGTTCGATCCGATCCGGTCCTGTATCCCATGGCGCTTCGTCCACGAACGGCCTGGCCATAAGAATTCCTCTGCCGGAGCCTGCTTCACGTCCCGTCTTCCCGCCTGCCCGCGTGCCGGGGATCACATGCCAAGCGAGAACGGCAGCCGACTCCGCGCTCCGATCCCTTCTTCCTTTTCCTCGTCCTTCTTCCGCGGCGGCGGCTTGGGCTTAGGCGGCGCCAAGGCTCTGAATGCGCGGTCCGGAGCCCTCATCGCCGCGACCAGCTTATCGTCGGGGATCGCGCCCGTGACGCAATAGACCCCCGTGTGCGTCCTCGCGGCCGCCAGAGGTTTGCCCTTCAGCGATCCCATGAACCCCTCGTCTCCGACCGGGATCGGCCGGCACGGGGCTTCTCTGCCGCACATGGCCCGCAGCCGCTCCAGGATCCATTTCGCCCCGTCTTTCGTGTCGCGCTTTACGACGAACGCCTCCGCCTCGCACCCTTCGATCGAGTACTCCGCCCGCGCCCAGCCCTCGGTCCCGTAGATGCCGAAGAACTCTCCCCGCTCGTACGTCTCGGTCCCCGGCTTTCTGTTTTCCGCCGGAAGCGCCTCAATCTCTATCGGAGCGCCGACGTGCGGAATTCTCCGGGCGGCGGCGCGCGCAAGCTCGACCGCCAGCGGGCGCAGCGATGCGTCGCGGGACGGCGCAGCCGCGACGACCACAAACCACGCCTTGGCGAACACGACGAGGTTCCCGTCGCGGTATCCGGCCATGCCCAGCGTCACGTACGCCTCGTCGGGCAGTCCCTTCGGCCTTATATGCGACAGCGCTCCGTAGGCGGCCTCCGGCGACCCGAACTCGACGACCGCCAGTCGGATCGCGGCCGGTCCGCCTCTCCTCCGCGCTGATGCATCTTCCTCCGCACGGACCGCCTCCGCGCCGCCCTTCCTCGCTTCACCGCCCGCCGCTTCGTTGCCCGCCGACCCGCCGCTTGGAGATATGTTGCTCAACATTCCGTCGCCCGTTGCTCCGGCGGGTGCCTCTCCAACAACGTTTCCGGCGGCAACGCTCCTGAGTGCGCCTCCGGATGCGCCATCTTCCAGTCCGATGCCGTTCGGGTAGGAGTAGATCGCCGTCCTGGCGTCGAGGACTCGCCATCGGTAAAGTTCCTCCGCGCGAGCCGGTCCCAGCAGTTCCCGCAAAGCCCGGCTCCCGGCTGGAGATATCCCCCCGACCATGCGGAGACCCGCGGCCTCTCTGTCGCCCGGGAATACGGAACCTATCGGTATGTCGGGCCGCTGCCCCTCGGCCGTGAAGACCAGCGACGGCCATTGCCACTCGCAGCCGCACTGCGCGGACAACAATACGACGGGCGCGACCGCCGCGGCGAGGCGGAAGGCCGCAGCTCGCCGCCGCGCCGAGATAGAA
>CALKMO010000291.1 GCA_937991785.1 uncultured bacterium
ACCCAGGAATCCGTCCAAGCAGACAAGTACATTGCGTTGGACAGTTCCAGGCTCCGGATCCCATCCGCCCCCGGCGCCAGCAGCGGCGTTCCCTTCAGGATGCCCTGGACCCAGTCCGAGGTTATAACCTTGTGACCGCCCGGCTGCCCCTTCAGCGGTATCTCGCACTTCCACGACTCCGGCTCCCCGAAGCCCCCCTTATATTCCCGCGAGAACTGCGAGATGGGTTGCCTCGTGCGCCAAAAGGTTATTTGTCCGTCCTCGACGACTATCTTGCCGCGGTCGCCGCTTATCTCGAAACGATCCGTGCCCGGCGATTCCGCCGTGCTCGCGATGAAAACTCCGGTCGCACCGTTTTCGTACTCGACGTAAGCCGTCACGTCGTCCTCGACCTCGATATTATGGTACTTCCCGAAGGCGCAAAAAGCCCTGACCCTCTTCGGCATCCCGCAGACCCACTGCCATATGTCTAGGTTGTGCGGACACTGATTCAGCAGCACCCCTCCGCCCTCCCCGGCCCAAGTGGCTCGCCAGCCGCCGGAATCGTAATAACTCTGCGACCTGAACCACGATGTAATTATCCAGTTGGTGCGGATTATCGGGCCGATTTCGCCGGAGCCAACCAAGTCTCTCAGCTTCTTGTATACGGGGTAAGTCCTTAGATTGAACATGATGCCGAAGACCTTGCCGGAACGCTCGGCCGCCTCATTCATCTCGCGCACCTGCTTCGTGTACACCCCCGCCGGTTTTTCGGTCAGCACGTGCAGCCCCTTCTCGAAAGCCTTGACGGCGATAGGAGGATGAAGGTAGTGGTGCGTGGCGATCAAGACTCCGTCTGCGACGCCAGCATCGAGCAACGCTTCCCATGAATCGAACCTCCGAACATCCTCGCCGAGGTTGTTCTTCGCCCACTCCAGCCGATCTGGCCTTACATCGCACACCGCCGACAACGCGGCGTTGGGCACCTCCCCCTTTTTGATGTACATCGCGTGGTGCGATCCCATGCCCCCGAGTCCAACAATCGCTATGCGCACTTTGTCCATAGCCCTTATTCCTCCGGAAGCCCCTTCCTTATGAAATCCGCGCCCTGCTTAAATCCCTTGCGGCCATCCCGACCCTCGCGGCGCACGCCGTTCTGGCGGATCGCGATGCGCCGGCTGCACCATCCGCGGACTCTTTATTCGGCCGCGGTTCCTGTCCCGTCGCTCCGCAAAACGGAGAGGGAAGGCGGACCGTCCAGCCGCGGCGCGCCGGCGCCTGTGCGGAGCGGCTCCGATCGCCGGCGGCGGAAGTTACCGCCGTTTCGCCTCTTCCACAAGTTTAAGCGTGTAAGCGACCAGCGCCAATACTTTCCGGTCGCCCGCTGCTCTCGATTCCGCCGGCATCCCGCGCGGGTCTCCGCCGACCCCGTACAGGTTTTCCACGTATGGCTCCATCGGCGTGCCGGGCATCCCGATCAGAATGGTACGCGCCACGTCGCGCGGCGACATCCCGCACAGGAACCGCCCGCCGCCGGAAACGAAGTCGGCCGTCGCGAACGGCTTCCCGCGCGAATCCGCGAGCCCGGCGGCTGCGTCGCCCGCTCCGTCCTCGCCGTGGCATCGCGCGCAATCCAGCTCGAGATATAGCGCCCTCCCATTCGCCAGCAGCAGCTGCATGTCCCGTTCCTCTGGCGCCCCGGCCGGCACATAGGCCTCTTTCGGAGCCTTGACCGGATCGTCGTAGTCGGACGAAAGCGTCTTAATGAAAGCGACCAGCGCCCACAGGTCGTCGGAAGAAAGGTTCCGGTAGGACGGCATGGCCGTGCCCGGGAGGCCGCGCCGGAGCGTCCTGTATATGTCCGCCTCGAACGGGACCGTACCTTGCACCGACGATCTCGCCACGAATTTTTCAGGGATGGTAAGGTCCCTGACGGATGTCGCCGACCTCGACGCCCATGGTCCTTCGCCGCGCCCATCCATGCCGTGGCACCAGGCGCAGGCGGAGGCATACAATTTCCCGCCACGTTCCACAGCTTCCCGCAATGCGCCGCGGCTCGGAGGAGAAACGGGCGCGCGGGGGTCTTCCCAGGGCATATCGTTCGACGGCGGAGCGCCTTCGATGGAGGGTTTCCTGACGGCCGGGGCGCCGGAGGAAGCATTATCGCGTGCGCCGGCCAGGCCGTTCGCGCGGCCGATATCGCCCGCCGGTACGGAGAGGGAGCGAAGGGAGGCTTCATGGACGGAACGATCGGGAATTTTCCATCGAACGCCCGATCCGAAGTACGCCCATAAGCCGATGCCTACAAGAAGCACCGGCACGAATGCGGCAACCGTGCCCGCAAAACCGCTTTTGGAGTCCATTGGAAAAGCGCCGACGGTCCCGGTCAGTCGGCAGAACCCGCCTCCCCCTGCATTAGAACCAATCCAGAAAAGCGCCCGGCAAGACTGGGCCGGAGGCGCGACGACGATGCCTTCCGGTGGAGAGTTTTTTCGGCCAGGTCCTCATTCCGCTTTCTTTGGTTCGGCCTCCTTGCCTGCCTCCGCCTTTTTCGGCTCCGGCGCTGCCGGTTCCGGTCGCAGCTTGCGAACCCCGATGGGCCCGGTCACCGGTTTCTTCTCCTTGTAGGCCATAACCCTGTTGTCTTCCGTTACCACTATGACTTTCATCGGATCGGGAAGAGAAGGCCGCGCCCAATCGTTATGATTTCGGATCATGAAGTCGCAGCGGGGCGGCGTCCAGCGGCTTGTCACCTCGCCCGTAAACTTATCCACTATAAGCAGATCCTTCATCTTGGGCATGTCATCTTCATGCTTCTGCGGCTCGCGGATCTTGCCCAGGTAGACGTGTGTGGGAGAGACGCCGACGACAGCGAGCGCACCGGGGACCTGCCACTTGACGGAGTAAGATTCATCAAAGGTCTGAGTCACCGACCCCTTGCCGGTCGTCTTCATCGGCGGCGGGAGCGTGTACTGGAGGGCGACTATGCCCTGATTGAAAACCGACACGTATACCATGCAGGACCTTATCTCGGCGTTACCGGGGTCCGCGCAAGGGGTGCCGACAATCGAGGCGCCGGCCGGGTAGGCCCATTTTTTCTTGCCGGTGAGCCGGTCCAGGCAGTAGAAACAGCGGTCATCGGAACCGAAGTACAATGACTGCGGTCCGACTGCAACGGCGATACCGCCGCGTATGGCGCCCTGCGCCTGGTAGGCGAAGCGGTCCATTCCCTCGCGGTTAACCGAATACATGTACGAGTCATCCGAGCCGAAGTAAACTATGTTGTCCACGAACGCTATCTCGCCGGTTACGGCGCCCCTGGCGGTCTTGTGCCATATCTCGCGCAGCATGTATTCGGCCACGAGCGCGCTCTCGTTCGCCTCTTTGTAGTAGGATCTCATCCTCCCGCGCACCTCAAGGGCGTGCAGCTTCCCGTCCCACGATCCGACATATATGGTTTCCAGCGCGACCCAATCGGGACCTATCCGGGAGGGATAGCTTATCGGTTCGACCAAGAGCGGAGCGGACGACATGACGAATTTCGGCATGAGCCGCCAGCGGATCTCACCAGTCCGCCTTTCGATTGCCAAGAGGTTGTTCCGAACGTTGACGACCACGTGGCCGGCGGAGACGGTCGGATGGTAGCGTATCGGCGCATCGAGCTGAACCGTCCACATCGTAACCCCATTATCCTTCCTGATGGCGATAAGCGCATGCTTATCTGTTTCCAAGAGTATCACGCCGCCTATCACCCATCCGCGCTCTATCCTGCCGAACTCCTCGCCCACCGGCGGCGTCGGCCAGTCGAGTTCCAGGTTGATGTCCTCAGGCAGCACCACATTGGGGTAGGTCCCTTCGGTCCGTGCCTGACCGCCGGCGGCCGGGCTCGCGGCCGGAATCGGAGATGCAGCCGTCGCGACGGCTTTTTCCCCGGACCGCCCGCCTTCCTCCGAATCCACGCGGTAAAAAGAGCATCCGAGGATCGCCGCCGCTACGATCGAGGCGATCCCGAGCGCGCGCCACCCGCGAACAGTCATGCTCGTACGCATCGTCATCTCCCCTCTCGGACGGTGTCCGGCACTCTGCGATCCGATTTCAGGACATCAGATGCCCGGATCGCCCTTCTCCCGGAGAATCTTTGCGAGGTCGCAGCCCTTTTCCTCTTCGTATTTTCGCATGCGCCGCACGGCATCCAGATCTCTTTGCAGCACGCGACCCGTCTTTATTTTGAACAGATAGGGCTTACCGGCCAGCCTCGCTTGGAGGTCGGCCTCCAGCCTCGCCCACGACCCCCCGTACAACTCCTCCTTCACAAGTATCAGGACTTTTTCGTGCTCCTTAATTCCGGCCACATATTCTTCGGGGTTTATGTCGGACCTCTCTGCGCGATCGGCCTCCCCGGCATCGGCCGATTCCCCCGCGCCAAACTCGTTTCCTCCCTTCGCGCGAGCATTACCGTCCAGTTGACCCAAACGTTCCATCCTCGCCATGTCCCTTCCCGGAAATCCGAACAGTGCGCGATTCTAGGATGGGCTGAGCGGCTGTCAAACATTTTCGGGCCGCGCAGAGCCGGTTGCGCTGTTTACGGACGATAGGGAGATTTCCGCGGATTCGGGGAGGCTTTACCCCAAAGCTTCATAGTGAGCGC
>CALKMO010000292.1 GCA_937991785.1 uncultured bacterium
ATGCCTAGGGTGTTGATAGCGGACAAGGTTGGAAAGAAATGCATCGAGATACTTCAGGGCGCGGGAATCGAGGCGGATGTCAGGACGGGATTGTCCGAGGACGCGCTGTGCGGAATCATCGGCGGCTACGACGGGCTGATAGTGCGGTCGGCGACGACGGTGACGGCAAAAGTTGTGAAGGCCGGCGTGCCGAGGCTCCGCATAATCGGCCGGGCTGGGGTGGGTGTTGACAACATAGACGTCGAGGCCGCCACGGAAGCAGGCATCGTGGTGCAGAATACGCCGAGCGGGAACATAGTTTCCGCGGCCGAACATGCGCTGGCGATGATGTTGGCTCTGACTCGCAACATCCCGGCTGCCGACGCGTTGATGAAGAAGGGCAAGTGGGAGAAGAAGGCGCTTACTGGGGTTGAGCTGGCAGGCAAGACGCTGGGGATAATAGGGGTCGGGAAGGTCGGTGCCCGGGTCGCCAGGGTTGCCGGGGCGATGGGCATGGAGGTGATAGCTTTCGATCCGTTCATCACTGATAGGAAGGCGGCCGAACTGGGGGTGGTCCGGACCGACATGGAAACGCTTCTGAAGAGGGCAGATTTCATCTCGATCCACGCGCCTCTGACCGAAAAGACCCGCGGCATGATATCGGCGCGCGAGCTGGGGCTGATGAAGAAGACGACGCGAATAGTGAATTGCGCGCGCGGAGGGATAATCGTCGAGAAGGATCTGGCGGCGGCGCTGGCGGAGGGCAGGATCGCCGGTGCGGCGCTCGATGTGTTCGAGGAGGAGCCGCTGCCTCCGGGCAGCCCGCTGCTCAGCCTGCCGAACGTCGTGCTGACCCCGCACCTGGGCGCCTCAACCGAGGAGGCCCAGGAACGGGTATCGGAGGAGATCGCCAGGCAGTTCGTGGATTTCTTCATCAGCCATATCTACAGGAACGCCGTAAACGTGGCGGTCACGCTTTCGCCCGATATGGCGCCGTACGCCCGCCTTGCGAGGCGCCTCGGGGATCTGGTCGCCCAGATGGCCGACGAACCGGTCCGCAAGCTGACGGCGTCCGTCCAGGGCCGGATCGCGGAGAGGGACTGCCGCGAGATATCGCTGATGGCGCTGCGCGGCCTGCTGGCCAGATCATGCGAAGGACCGGTTACGCTGGTGAACGTCGAGCGCGTGGCGGAGGAGAGGGGCGTGGAGCTGGTCGAATCGAAGAGCCCGCGCGCCGAAGGATACTCGAACCTGATAACGGTCTCGGCCGAAACCGGCGATCGCGTCCGGTCCGCGGCCGGGACGGTGTTCGACAACCTTGAACGGATCGTAGGTATAGACGGGTTCGCCATAGACTTTGCCCCGTCTCCGAACATCTTGCTGATGTTTTACGACGACAAGCCCGGCAAGGTCGGCCAGTTCGGCTCGATACTGGGAGAGGCCGATATCAACATCGCCACGATGGCCGTCGGCAGGAAGGAGCGTCGCGGCGCCGCCGTCGTGGCGCTTATATTGGATGACCCCGTGCCCCCCGCCGTGATCGGAAGGCTGCGGAAAGTCGTGCGGCCGTCCGAGATGCGGATGCTGGCGCTCTGACGCGGCTCCGAAGCGCCCCGCCATGTCCGCATCTCCTCCGCATGGGACGTCCGGCCGGAAGCGCAAGGTCTCCGATCGGATGCTCCTTCGCTTCCGCCAGGGGCGCATCGAGTGCCAGGCCGACGGACGGCAGGACGCGGGCGAACAGAAAAAATGCGTTTGTCCACATGAACGGCGGCGTGTAATCGAATAAACTCCGGCGACTGTAAAGCGGCGGCCCTCGGTTCGGCGCCGTACCGTTGGAATCTCGAAGATGGGGATGGGAAGAACATGAGCGTCAGGATAGCGGTCAGCGGGGCGGCGGGACGGATGGGCAGACGGACGATAGAGCTGGCGATGGCGGATCCTGAGGTGCGCGTCGTCGCGGCCGTCGAATCCCGGGGACATCCGTGGGTGGGTAAGCATCTGGCCGACGTGGCGCGTGTGGCGGGGTCGGAGGTGTGCGTCGGGGACCGGCTTTCGCCGGAGGATAGGGTGCAGGTCATCGTTGACTTTTCGACGCCGGAGGGCGCCGTCGAACGCGCCAGGGACGCCGCGAACCTCGGAGCGGCCCTCGTCACCGGTACTACCGGGCTGAGCGCCGAACAGCTTGACGAGCTCGGCGAGATATCGGGCAGGATCCCAATGCTGCGCGCGGCCAACTTCAGCATCGGCGTCAACATGCTGCTCAAACTGGCGCGGGAGGCCGCGGAGGCGCTCGGGGAGGCCTTCGAGGTCGAGATCGTGGAGGTCCACCATCACGGCAAGGCAGACGCGCCAAGCGGAACGGCGCTTGCCATAGCGGAGGCCGTAGCCGAGGCGCGCGGAAGGTCGCTGGAGAAAAACGCCGTCTACGGGCGGAAGGGGCGGGTCGGGCCGCGCAAGCCTGCGGAGATCGGCATACACGCCGTCAGGATGGGGGATGTGGTGGGCGAACATACCGTCTATTTCGCTGCGGCGGGCGAGCGGCTCATGCTCGGACACGTAGCAGCATCTCGCGACGCCTTCGCGTCGGGCGCCCTGCGCGCCGCGAAGTGGATCTGCGGCAAGCCGGCCGGCACGTACTCCATGTCGGACGTCCTGAAGTCCTGACGCGCGCGGTTCCCGTAAAGGGTTCCCGGGGAATCCGGGAGAAACCTCCCCGGAGATGCGCCGGCGGATGGCGGGGCCCTGCTCTATGCCGCATCGGGTGTGGGAGAACATTCGGGAGACCCGCGGCGGCACACCGGGAGCTAAGGGCCTTCCCGACGGCGCCGGCACAGGCGGATACGGCGATGGAGGGTGGAAAGGATATCCATGGCGTCCAAATACTACGTTACGACGGCGATACCTTACGTGAACGCGGAGCCGCATATCGGATTCGCTCTCGAGATAGTTCAGGCGGACGCAGTCGCAAGATGGCACAGACTGCTCGGCAAGCGCGTGTATTTCCAGACAGGGTCCGACGAAAACAGCCTGAAGAACGTGCAGGCCGCCGAAGCGCGGGGGATCTCCGTCAGAGAGCTGTGCGACGGCAATTCCGCCCGTTTCGCCGCTCTGAAAGAAGCGCTCGACCTGTCGAACGACGCCTTCTTCAGGACGACATGCGATCTGCATTTCCGAGGCGTTTCCAAGCTGTGGTCCATGTGCGACCCGGAGGACCTATACCGCAAGCGGTACAGGGGTTTTTACTGCGTAGGCTGCGAAACGTTTTATACTCCGAAGGATCTGGTGGGCGGCAAGTGTCCCGAGCACAAGACCGAGCCTGAGGTGATCGAGGAAGAGAATTACTTTTTCAGGCTTAGCAAGTACAGGGACCGCCTCGATCGGGCGATAGCCTCCGACGAATACCGCGTTGTGCCGGAGACAAGGAAGAACGAAATACTGTCTTTCATACGCATGGGGCTGGAGGACTTTAGCGTCTCGCGGTCGGCGGCTCGCGCCAGGAACTGGGGGATACCCGTGCCGGGAGATCCTGGGCAGGTCATGTACGTATGGTTCGACGCCTTGTCAAACTACGTCACCGGCCTGGGATTCGCGGACGAATCGGCGCTTTTCAAGGAGATGTGGCCGGCCGACCTCCACGTCATAGGCAAGGGGATATTGCGCTTCCACGCCGCCTACTGGCCGGCCATGCTGATGTCCGCCCGACTGCCGCTTCCGAAGGCGCTGTTCGTGCACGGCTACATAACGGTCAACGGCCAGAAGATCGGCAAGTCTCTCGGCAACGTCATAGATCCTTTTTCGCTGGCCGCCAAATACGGTTCCGACCCGCTGCGGTATTTCCTCTTAAGGAAGATACCGCCCTGCGAAGACGGCGATTTTTCGATAGCTGCGCTGGAGGCCGCCTACGACGCGGACCTCGCCAACGCGCTCGGCAACCTGATGGGCAGGATAACCAACATGGCGGAGAGGTACGCCCCCGGGGGGTTCGAGAGGACGGAAGCTCCGGATGGGCTTGAGCCGGACGCAAAGGCCGTCGCGGAGGCGATGGACAGGTATGATTTCCGCGCGGCCCTCGACGAGATATTCGGGTCCGTCGAGCGGTGCAACATGTACATAGAACAGACCAAGCCGTGGGCGCTGGCGAAAGACGCCTCGCGCGCGTCCGAGCTTCGGGAGGCCATAAGCGCGCTGCTTGCAGCCGGTTCGTCCATAGCGCGGCTGATCGGACCGTTCCTGCCGGCAGCATCGGAGAAGATGGCGACCGCCTTTGCGTCCAGGCCGATAAGGAAGCTGCCTCCGCTGTTCCCGCGGCTCGGCGGCAAAGGCGCGTGATCGGCCGAACGCTCGGAAGCGATACGCGCCGCGTACGAACCGGACGCGCGGCGCGGGTGGAGAGATCATGCCGAAGCCGAAGATACCCGGAGCGCTGACGCCCGATCGTATCGGCGAGGTGCTCGCCGCACCTTTCAAGCGCGTCTACGCCGTCGTAGGCCCGGACGTTTTTCTTCGCGAGAAGGTCTTGGCTAGGCTGAAGGACGCCTTCCTGAAAGGCGAGGACGTTTCCGTCGCTTTCGTATCTTTCCGAGGGCCGGCGTCGCCTTCCGAGTCGGCCGAACTTCCGCCGGCCGCGGTTCTGGACGAGGTGGAAACTCGGCCGCTGTTCAGCAAGCGTAAGATGGTGGCTGTCCGCCGCTGCGACCTTTTCGTAAAGCAAAACGCCGCTGCGATCGCGCGCCGGATACCGCGCATCCCGGAAGGCTGCGTTTTGGTGCTCGAGGGCGGCGCACTCGGATCGAAGACGGGCGGCGCCCGCGGGGGCGGAAAACGATTCGTAGGAGAAGGCGCCGAGGAAACCGACGGCGAGGCGGCCGGCGCCCGGCGCGGGGGGAGAGGGGATCGCGGCGCGCAGGAACTCTTTGAGGCTATACGCGGGCACGGCGCGATAATCGAATGCGCGACCCCCTACGCCACGCTTTACGGCAGCAGCGCCATCAGCGCGCGCTCCGAGATGGGGCGGCTCGTCGCGGAGATGGGGCGTGAGCGCGGGATGAAGTTGAGCGACGATGCCGTGGTGGCCCTTATTGAGCTGGCGGGCGAACGCTTGGCGACGGTCGAAAGCGAACTGGAGAAGCTGCGGGCCCGCTTCGCCGCGCCGCTTCCGTATCGGACGCCGGTTGCGGAGGCCGCCGGCGCTTCCCCGCGGGCGGCCGGCGGCGGCCGGGGCGCCGCCCCGGTTACGGTTACGGGCAGGGACGTGCATGAAACGTGCGCCGACGCCAGGCAGCTCAGCGCGTTCGCGCT
>CALKMO010000293.1 GCA_937991785.1 uncultured bacterium
GTTCCGGGTTCCGACTCGTCGCAGTTGCACACCAGGCATCTGGGCCTTCCATCCGCCGGAAGAAATTTCCACTTGCGCGCCGTAGGGAACCCTGCTCCACCTCGTCCGCGCAGTCCGCTCGCCTCGACTTCCGCTATCGCCGCTTCGGACGCCATGGCCCTGGCGCGCTTGAGCCCCTCGTAGCCGCCCGCAGCCGCGTAATATGCGATAGGACGGGAATCGTCCCTGCCATAGTCCCGCAACAGGATTGGTTCCCATTTCTCGGACATAAGTCCTGTCCCCGCCCGATCAATCGAACGCCGTCCGCCGCGCCGCCTTGCCGACTTCCGGCCGAACCGTCAAGGCGCTTATATTTTCCGCCGCGGTGCGCCGCTCTAAACCGCCCGGCGGTCCGAATCGCTCGCACGAAGCGCTAAAGCGGATCCGAGCAAACGCCTCTTCGTCTTTCGTGCGCCCTGCTCTTCCCCAGCAAGGTGCCGGGAAGATGCGAACGGAACGCCTAGCTGCCTTTAAGAGCCGTCCTGTCCGCGCGAGGCGCTCCGGCTGCCGTTCGCGCCAAACCGCCGAACGTCCGTTCACGAATGGTCCGCTTCGTCCGCCCCGCGGTCAAGTCCGTCCAGTATCTGGTCCAGCATCTCCGGCGTCAGATTTTCGAAACACCGCCCGTCTATCTCGGCCGCCGGCGCGCCGCCGCAGGCTCCGAGGCACTCGGCCTCCTTAAGCGTGAACTTTCCGTCCGGCGTCGTCCCGCCTACATTTATCTTCAGCCGCTTTCGCAAATGCTCGACTATCTTATCCGACCCCCGCAGCGCGCAAGGCAGTGTCCGGCAGACGGATATTACATGCCTGCCGTCCGAGGCGCGCCGGTAATGGGTATAGAACGAAAACACCCCGTGCGCGAAGGCCGGCGATATCTTAAGCCGTTCGGCCACATAAGCGACCGCCTCGTCGGAGACTTTGCCCTGTTGTCTCTCGACCAACCTCAGCGCGGGCAGCAGCGCCGCGGCCGGCTCCGGATAACGTCCAAGGATATCCTCGAAATGTTTTTCGTTTTCAGCGTCGAATGCGAACCCCATGCAGCCCCCCGTCGCACGGACGTCCGGCAGATCCGAAACGCCCTGCTACCTATCGAGCTCGCCCGCTATCACGTTCAGACTCGCCAGCACTGCCACGGCGTCCGATATCATCAAGCCCTCGACCGCCTTCGGAAATATCTGGTAATTGTAAAACGACGGAGGGCGCACCCGCAGCCTGTAAGGCACGCCGGTGCCGTCGGACACAAGGAAAAACCCCAGTTCGCCGTTGGGCGATTCCGTGCACGAGTATATCTCCCCGCGGTCAGTGCGCGGCCCGTGACCCGGCATTATATTCTTGAAGTGATGGATCAGCGCTTCCATATCGGTGTACACTAGATGCTTGGGCGGCAGCGATATCTTGTGGTCGTCAACCTTTACCGGTCCGGACGGCAGCCGATCCAAGGCCTGCTCTATTATCCGCAGCGACTGGCGCATCTCCCCCATCCTGACCTTGTAACGGGCGAAGCAGTCCCCGGCCGTATCGGTCACTATATCGAAGTCCAGTTCGCGGTATATTAGGTACGGGCGGTCCTTGCGCACGTCGCGGGCCAGGCCGGACGCCCTCGCCACCGGCCCGCTCAGAGAATACTCTATGGCATCCTCCCTCGTTATGACGCCGATCCCTCTCGTGCGCCCCAGCCATATCGGGTTCCTGTTCAGCATGTATTCGATTTCGTCCAGTACCGAGGGAAGCTTCGAACAGAAGTTGCGGACCATCGCGGGGAATTCGGGCGGCGCGTCGCGGAAGACTCCCCCCACGCGCGTATAGCTCGTCATCATTCTCTGGCCCGTCACCGCCTCGAATATGTCGTACAGCTTCTCGCGCTCGACGAACGTCCACAACATTACGGAGAAAGCGCCCATATCCATCGCCATCAGTCCCACGCAGATTATATGGTCCGCTATGCGGGACAGCTCGCCCATTATCGTCAATATGCACGATGCCCTGGGGGGGAATTCGATGCCGAACAATTCGTTGCAAGCCACCGCGTAGCCGATGTTGTTGTTCAGAGGGCTCAGGTAATTCATCCGGTCGGATAGAGTCACCCACTGGTTGTAAGACATGTGTTCGCCGAGCTTTTCGAAACCCGTATGAAGAAAACCGATTTCCGGGTTCGCGCGTACTATCCGCTCGCCGTCGAGTTCGAGGACGTTTCGCAGCGTTCCATGCATCGCTGGATGCTGCGGGCCGAGGTTTAGCAGCATGGTCCGCCGCCCCGGGCCTCCGCTATCGGCCTTCTTCGATCCGGTCCTGCCATGAACAACATCCGGCGCACAAGCCGGGCGTGCGCGGTCCGTCGTCGCTTTCGTCGCGCCTGGTGCGGCGGCCGGTATCCTTGCGGCCGAACCGTCTCCTTCACCCGCTTCGCCGCTCATGCGCCGCCTCCTCCTTTGTCCTCGGCCGGCGAGTAAACCGGGAAGTTGTCCCGCTCTCCGCGCCCCTTGACCGGGTAGTCTTTGCGTAGCGGATGTCCCTCGTAGCCTTCCGGCATCAGTATGCGCCGCAAGTCGGGGTGCCCTCCGAAGAATACGCCGTACATGTCGTATATCTCCCTCTCGGCCCAATCAGCCGCCTTCCATATGCCGGACGCGGATGGAATTTCGGGATCCTCCGCGGGGAGGTAAACCTTAATTCGCAGAATACGGCCGTGCCGTGTAGATCGCAGTATATAGACTATCCCGAACCTCCCGGGTTTGGGTTCAGGGAACTCAAGGTAGTCTACGCACGTTAAGTCGGCCAGGCAGTCGAACGCCAGCTCCGGATCGTCTTTCAATAGGCGGAGGACCGAAATGATATCGCGCGCTCCGACCTCCACCTCGGCTTGGCCTCGAAAAACGGTGGATCCGACAATGGCGCCGCCCAGCCGCGCCGTCGCGGCATCCAGCAGCTTCACCGTATCCGCGGTGACAGTATCAGTCGCCATGTATCCGATCTCTCGCCTTCTCCCGGCTTATCTTCTCGCGAATCTTCATGACGGCATCTATCAGGCACTCGGGTCTCGGCGGACATCCTGGAACGTATACGTCCACTGGGATGAACTTGTCCACCCCCTGAACCAAAGTATAGGTATCGAAAACCCCGCCGCAGGAAGCGCAGGCGCCCATGGAGATGCACCACTT
>CALKMO010000294.1 GCA_937991785.1 uncultured bacterium
GGCGGCGCCTTCGGCGTCGGGCTTGCCGGCGATGGCCGAACGCATCGCGGTGTCGGCCTGGACGTTGCGCAGGTTATAGAAGTCCATCACTCCCAGCTTGCCCTCGCGCAGCGCCTGCGCCAGCGCCTTCGGCACCTCCGCCTCGGCCGCGACCACCAGCGCGCGGTTCTCCTGCACCTTGGCGATCATCTCCTGTTCCTGGGCTACCGCCATCGCGCGCCGCTTCTCGGCGTTCGCCTGCGCCACCCGCTTGTCCGCCTCGGCCTGCTCTGCCTGCAGCTTCGCGCCGATGTTCTCGCCCACGTCAACGTCGGCTATGTCTATCGAAAGGATCTCGAAGGCGGTTCCTACGTCCAGCCCCTTTGCCAGAACAGTCTTGCTGATCTGGTCGGGGTGTTCGAGTACCGACTTGTGGTCTTCGGCCGAGCCTATCGCCGCCACTATGCCCTCGCCCACGCGCGCTATGATCGTCTCTTCGGTGGCGCCCTTGACCAGCCTGTCAATGTTAGTGCGGACGGTGACGCGAGCCTTGACCTTGAGCTGGATGCCATTCTTGGCCACGCCGTCCACCGTGGACCGCGGTCCGCCGGCCGAGGGGCAGTCTATGACGCGCGGGTTGACCGTCGTGCGGACGGCGTCGAGTATGTCGCGACCGGCAAGGTCTATCGCGCATGCCCTGTCGAAGTTCAGGTCAATGTTGGCCTTGTTGGCGGCGATCAGCGCCTGGATTACCCTTGGCACGTTGCCCCGCGCCAGATAGTGCGCCTCAAGCTTGTCGGTCTCGACGCCGATCCCGGCCTTCTGCGCCATGATCCGGCATTGTACGATGACCGAAGCCGACACGCCCCGCAGGCTCATCCCTATCAGCGACATGAAGCTGACCGGCGCCCCGGAAAGCAAAGCCTGCAGGTACAGGCGTCCGAACTTGAAGATCAAAAAGATGAAGAAAAGACAAAAAAGCACTACCGCGGCTGCAGCGAGCAGCAGCAGCGATTCTGAACCAGACATTATCGGAACACCGCTTAGCATCGCCAAGTCCTCCCCTCATTTGCAAGTGACGCCGAGCGCTGCCCCGAAAAATCCTTTCGCTTCGGCGCCCTGCCGATTTACTACAGCGGCAACCTTACGTCTCACGGCCGGACAGTCAAGCAGCTTTCCGCCAGGATTATTTCCGGAGCATCGCCGCGGTAGTTTCCAATGCGCCTCCGATTCGCTTTACTTGTGGCGCGCTCGGCTCTATAAGGCGTATGGTCTGGAACCGCTGGCGGGAGGTGGCGCGGGCGCTCGGCCACGCCGCGGTCCGTCGCGTCGCGCCGTGCAGGCGGGCGAGTTCAGCGGGGCCGAACTTGGAACCCGCGGCGCATATCGGCGCTCTGAACCTGGGCCGGACGAAAGCCAGGAACGGAACTCTGGGCGCTATCGCCGGCGGCCGTTAGACTATTTGAAGCCGCCACGGGTCGGATCGTAGCCGATCTTGGGTCTGCGCGCCGGTGTCGCGGCATCGTTGCCTGGGGCATCTTCCGGGGCTTTCGAAGAATATGGCTGAACCGATCAGGATAGGCGACTTCATACTCGAGAAGAAACTCGGCGAGGGCGGCATGGGCCAGGTGTTCAAGGCCCGGCAGGTCGGCCTCGATCGCGACGTTGCGCTCAAGATCCTGCCGGCCGCCTCGGCGCAGAACGAGGAGTTCAAGGCGCGGTTCTACCGCGAGGCGCAGAACGCGGCCAAGCTGATACATCCGAACATCATACAGATATACACGATAAGCACCTACGAGGGCATACCGTACTTCGCGATGGAATTCGTCGAGGGACTCGACCTTCAGCAGATACTCGACGGCCAAGCGGAGGCGATGCCGACCCTCCCCGAGATAGTCGAGATAATCCGCTCGGTAGCCCGCGCTCTCGCGATGGCGGCCGAGCTCTCCATAGTTCACCGCGACATAAAGCCGGCCAACATAATGGTGAGCGGCCGCGGCGTGGTGAAGGTGATGGATTTCGGCCTGGCCAAGGCCACCACGGGGATGAGTTCGCTTACGCAGACCGGCTTCATAATGGGCACGCCGACCTACATGTCGCCAGAGCAAGGGGAGGGCAAGGAAGTTGACGGGCGCAGCGACCTGTATTCGCTTGGATGCGTGTTCTACGAATGCCTGGCCGGACGGCCTCCGTTCCAAGCGGACGGCATGGCGGCGCTTATCTACAAGCACATATACGAGGAGCCTAAACCGCTTAAGGAACTGAGGCCGGACGTTCCCGATGCCGTGGCCCGCATAGTGCACAAGATGCTGGCCAAGAGGCCAGAGGACCGCTACCCGGACGCCAACGCCCTTCTGCATGCGCTTGATTCGCTCGACCTCGGTCCTGAAGCCAAGAAAGTAAGCCTGGCGCGGCTCGGCCGGAAAAAACGGGGTGCTTCCGCGGGCGGGGGGGTGTCCCCTACCGAGGCGGCACTAGACGCCACGGCAATGCCGGCGCTCGGCCTGCCGCGAACGGTGCAGGCCGGCGCGGCCGGGGCATCGGCGGCTCCGGCCGCCTTGGAGCGGACTTTGATTGCCGGCCAGGCCGGCGCCGGCGGTACGGTCGGCGCGCCGGTCCTGCGCGATGCGACCATAGCGACTCCGGCGAGGACCGGGGTTCCGGATCCGGGACCGGCCGGGCAGGCTACAATAGTCGCGGGAGCGCCCGGAGCTTGGGCGCCTGCGGCCGCCTCGCCGCAGGTTCCGACAGCGCGCCGCGCGGCGGTATTCGCCGCCGCGGCGGCCGCGCTGCTGGTGGCCGCAGGCGCTGTGATAGGGATCGCGCTGCTAGTCGGCGGACGGGACGGCGGAACGGACGCCGGCGGCGCCGGGGGAGGCGCCGGCCGCGGGACCCAGGGAACTGCCATCGCTGCGGCCGGAAAGACGGCGACGTTGCCGCTCTCAAAGCTCAAAGATTTCCTGCCCGGAGTCTCCAGTGTCAAGATTATTCAGGGAGGGATACAGCGGGACTGCCCGATGGAAGACATCGAGCTGCCACCGGGGAAATACACGATAAGGGTAGAGAAGCGCGGCTACAAGCCGCTCGAGCGCGAGGTATCGCTTTCGGAAGGAAAGATGCCATCTTGGTCGGCGGCGGATTGGAAGTTGCCGCCGAAGCCGGAGCTCGACGAACCGTACCGGGAAGGCGTAAGGCTTCTGGAGGCCGGAGATTTCGAGGGCGCGCTGAAGGAATTCCGTAGGGCCGAGGATCTCGACCCCGACTACCTCGACCTGGCCGACAGGATCAAGGCGACCCTCGACGGACAGAAGGAGTCTCTCAGGAAGGTTGCGGAGCTGATCAGGATCGGCAAAGAAGCCATCGCGGCCAGGAAATGGGAAGAGGCCGCGAACGCGTTGTCGAAGGTTCCGGTCGAGGCGGGGCGCGATTACCAGACTGCCCAACTTCTGCTGAACCAGGCGAACGACAGCCGCATCAAGCTGGCGGGATTCGTCGAGGGGGCGAAAGACAAGCTGCGCAAGGGCGATTTCGCCGGAGCGAAAGTGGACATGGAATCAGCCGCGGCGATCGCTCCACCCGGGGGCGAGGTAGAAGAGATACGAAAAAGATTGGATGAGGCCCGCGGCTTGGAAGCCAGGGCGGCTAGGGCGCTTGAGGCGAAAAATTACAGGGAGGCACTCGAACTGTACCGCGCCCTAAGGGCCGTCGCCCCGGCATCGGATCATGTCGCAAGGCAGGTTAAATCGTGCGAAGATTTCCTCGATGCCGAAGGAAAGGCCAGCGATCTTTTGCGGAACATACGGGAAGCCGTGGACAAGGGGGATTCCGCCGCCGCCGTGGCGCTGATCAACCGGTTGCCCGAACTTTATCGGAATCTTCCGGAAGTGGCGGAGCTCAGGAAGAAGGCGGAGGAGGCCGTCAGGGGCGAGGTCGCCGCGAAACTCCTGCTTCAGGCCGACCAGGCGATAACGCAGGGCAACGCCGTTGCCCTGGCGAGGATGCTGGATCCCGAAGCAAAGGAGCTCGAGGCCGACCTGCAGCGCGACATGGACCTGTTCAGACGCCATGAGGCCAGGGTAGCCGAGTCCCGGCACGAGCTGAAAAAACGCGAGCCGAGGGGCGACGGGGGCATGACGATAGAGAGCGAATGGAAGTTCCGGATCGAGGTGCCGACGATCGGCAAGACGGTGGAGGGTACGGCGCCCCTCCGAATAATCCTTTCGCCTGCTACCGGCGGAATGTCGATCAGGTCGGTCGAGCCCGCCGGGCAGCCGTCGGCGAAGTCATCCGGCGAAGGCGGTTCTCCGGCCGGCACCGTCCTGGCCTCCATCTCCGTGGCGGCCGGCGAAGAGGCGACGCTGTCGGCCGGGAGCGAACATGGCGTATCCGAGGGCAGGATATTCCTCGTATACCGCGAGAAACTGGCCGTCCGCGTTCCGCTGTACCGCCTGGGACTGCTTTCGAAGGAGGCTCCTGTGGCGGCGCTCAAGGTGGTCGGAGTGTCCGCCACCGAGTCGCGGGCGGTCTTGCTATCCGGTTCGGCGTCGGATCTCAAGCCCGGCATGCCGTGCGCCTCGCTTCCGCCAAGGAAGGGCGCCGGGCCGCAGTTTCCGGTGCGCTCGGCAGCCGGGGAGACGGTTCGGATAGGCGGAGGTCTTAGAGACGGTCTGGTCGAAGGTATCAAGTTCGCCGCCTACGCGCCCAGCTTCATCGTGGCGATGCCGCTTGTCGGCGATAGGATAGTCGTCCCCGAGTCCGCCGCCCCGGTCCTAATCCTCGAGGCGAGGGAGGTCGGCGAAACCGAATGCACGGCGGCGGTCAGGGAGGGCGACGCCAAGGTGCTGGCGGCCGGCGGGCTGGTATCGCTTGCACCCCCGCGCCCGCCGAAGCTCCTGCGCGCGGCCGTCACTCAAAAGCGGGTGTTCGCCGGAGAGCCGATAACGATAAGCTTCGAAGTGACCAATCCCGACAGGCAGCCGATGAGCTTCGCATGGTCGTGCACGGGCGGGACGCTGGAAAAGAGGCGCACCGCGTCGCCGAAAAACAGATGGTTCGCTCCGGCCGCGACGGGGACCTACCGCGTGTCGGCGGCCGCGATCACCCCTGCCGGCCAGGAGGTGGCCGCGAAACCGGTGGAGGTTGAAAGCGGCGGCGTAAGCGCCGATTCGCGCATCCTGGCGCTCGAATTCCAGGGACATATGGGCTCGGTTCCGTTCCTGGCCGTATCGGACGCATGCTTCGACGACGAGGACAACGCGTACATCCTGGATCCGGAAAACGAAGGCGTGCTGAAGCTGGACGAGGATATGACGTTCTTCCAGAAATGGTCGGCTGTGGAGCCGGCGCTGTGCCGGTCACGGATGGCGGCCGAAGGTGACAGCCTGTACATCCTCGATGCCGGTTCCGGGAAGATACTGCGCTTCAGGAACGAGAAGGACTTCGCGTCGCGCAACCCGATAGTCGAGTTCGCCCCTGGCCGCGGCACCGTGGATTTTGCGACGACGCCGTCCCAGGGCGTGCTGGCGCTCAATGCCGACCTGGGGATGATCATCGAATACGGGCCGGACGGGAGGGAGATGCGGCGGTTCGGCGGCAAGGGCGACGGCATGGGGCGGATGTCCAAGCCCGTCGCGCTGGCGGCGACGTCCATCGAGACCTTCGTCCTGGACGCGGGCAGGAACGTCGTGCTCAGGTTCCTCGGCGGGCGGTTCGCCGGCGAATTTCCGCTGGCCGGGGGGAAAGACGCCAAGCCGGCGGATATTGATCTGGAAACATCCACAGGCAACATCTTCGTCCTTGACGCGTCTGATCAGACCATCCGGGCGTACGGCCGGGACGGCGCTCCGATCCCCGGCCTTAAGATGGGAGGGGCCGGCAAAGGGTTCGGCCAATTGTTCGATGGACGCCGCCTTGCTTCGGACCGCGCCGGCCGCCTGTACGCCATAGACTCGGCCTTCAGCAGACTGGATTGTTACGACGCCGCGTCGGGGGTCTTCCTGGGCGTAATGAAAAGCGGCGGGCTGACCGGGGAGAAGAAACGCGTCGTGCCACCGGTCCTGGCTCGGGTCGCGGCCTCGCCCGACGGGTGGATTTTCGCCGTCGAACACGATGCGAAAGGGGTCGGCCGTTTTATCCGGTGCATATCCCCCCGCGGATGGATGTGGCTCCGGATAGGAGGCCCGGGGATATTCGAGGAGATAACCGACGTAGCCGCGGATCGCGAGGGCGCGGTATGGGTGCTGGACGCCAGGAAAGGGCTCATGCGGTTCTCGTCCCGCGGGAAGCCGCTGCCGGCGCCTGGCGCGGAGGCGGCCGGCGGCTGCGATATAGCCTGCTCCGGCGATACGGTCTACGTTGCCTTCCCAGACAGGCCGTCGAAGGCTTTCGCGCTGGACGGCAGCGAGGTTAGAGGCGGGGCGGCTGCGGTCCCTTCAGGGGCGCGGCTGCTGGCCGCCGGGCCGGAAGGCACGCTGTACGCCGTGGACAGGTCCGGAAACGCCTCCACAATACGGAGGGACGGAACGGTCGCGAAATGGTCGGCGAAAGTCGAGGGGATATCCGACATCGAGGCGTCTTTCGGCGAAAGGGTCTTCGCCTGCGATCCGAAGCGCAACGCGATACTCGTGTATGACGGCGGGACGGGGCGCGAGGTGTTGTCGGTCACTGGACCCGAAGGGTGCGGTCAGGCCGGCGATATCGCGACCGACACCTGCGGATTCCTCTATGCCGCAGATCTCCAGGGCCGATGCGTCGTAAAGTATCTTCCGAAGACGAAGTAGCTCGCGCAGACCGCCTTCCGCGCTGCTATTGTATGCCGGGGCCGATAGCGCGGCAGCCGTCCGTTATCGTTCTCTGGTCGCCCCGTCTCGGGCCTGCCGCCGGTGCCGCCTTGCGGCGGTCGCCTTGACCGCCGGCCGGACGCTGGTAAAAGAACATTGCTCCGGGCCGGACGGAAAATAGCCGGGCCGGATTATCCGGAGCCCGTTGAATGAGCGGCGCGCCCTTGCGGCCCGGAAGCCGGGCCGAGGCCGACCGCGCGGAATAGTCCGGGAGGTCGCCATGGCGGGACATTCCCATTGGGCATCAATCAAACACCAGAAGGCTGCTGCCGACGCCAAGAAAGGCAAGGTATTCACCAAGCTGGCGCGGATGATAATAGTGGCCGCGCGCAAGGGGGCCGACCCGGATATGAACTTCGCGCTGCGGCACGCGATCGAAAAGGCGCGCGCCGCCTCTATGCCCAAGGACAGCATAGAGTACGCCATCAAAAAGGGGGCCGGTTTGCTGGAGGGCCAGAGCGCCCTGACCGAGCTGCTGTTCGAAGGATACGCGCAGGGCGGCGTGGCGATCCTGGCCGAGGCGCTCACCGACAATCGCAACAGGACCACTTCGGAAGTTCGAAAGATATGGGAGACCTCCGGAGGGAAAATGGGCGGCAGCGGCTCGGTGCTCTGGATGTTCTCGCGCAAAGGGCTGATATCCGTGGACGTCTCGGCGGCCCCTGAGGACAAGATACTCGAGGTCGCGCTCGAGGCCGGGGCGGACGACGTCTCGCGCAGCCAGGACGTGTACGAGGTGACCTGTTCGGTCGAAAATTTCCAAAAGGTCAAGGAAACCCTCGAGAAGTCGCGCATCCCCCTTAAGACGGCGGAGCTTACCTACCTGCCATCGACCGAGGTGGATTGCGATGCCGAAACGGCCAAGAAGGTCCTGGCGCTGATGGATCGCATCGAAGAACACGACGATATACAGAACGTGTATACCAACATGCGGATGAGCGATGCGGTGCTGGCGGAGATGAGACGCTGATGGCCGAGGCGGGAGGCCTTATCCTGCCGCCGGGGATGCGATTGCGCAGGCGGCGGCGGCGCAGGTTGCCGCCGGGTTTTGCGGATTCCGTCTGCAGGCCGGTTTCGGATATACGTTTAAAGTCCGCTTCCAGGTTTTTCGGCATAGACCCCGGTACCCGCGCCATGGGCTACGGCATCATAGAGCGGCGCGGGGGAGAGTTGGCGGCGGTAAGGTACGGCGTCATCCGGGCGCCGGAAGGCTGGCCGCTTGAACGGCGCCTGCTCAGGATGTACGAAGGCCTTTGTGATATCCTCGATGCGGCCGCGCCCGATGCGGCGGCGGTCGAGCGCGTATTCGCCGGCCGCGTCCCGCGCGGCGGCTTGGTGCTGGGTCAGGGTCGCGGCGTCGCCCTGCTGGCCGTCGCCCAGCGCAAGCTTCCTCTCGTGGAACTCGCCCCGGCGGAAATAAAGAAATCGGTCACGGGGAAGGGGTCGGCGTCCAAGCCGCAGGTTGCGCGCATGGTGCTGCACTTGCTCGACCTCAGCGCCAGACCTCCTGCCAGGGACGCCGCCGACGCTCTGGCCGCCGCCTGGTGCCTGGCCATGCGGCTGCCGTGGCTGACCGTCGCGTCCAGCCGGTAACGCGGCGCCTTTCCGACGGGCACGCATGAGGAACGCGCAAGAAGAACTGCATGAAGGCCGGCGCCGGTCCATGCATGACCGGATCATCGGCCGCGGCGGGAGAGGCCCGGACGCGGAACGTTCAGAACCGCTCCCTTCGATGCGTTCGACACAAGTTCCCTGTAGCGCTCCAGCCATGCCGGGAGCCTGCGCGGCTGCGGCGGCTTCCACGATTTCCGCCTGGTTGCCAGCTCCCTGGCCGGCACCTTCGCTTCGATGGATCGCGCCCGGAGATCTATAGAGATCGCATCGCCTTTCTTTAGAAGGCCTATCGCGCCGCCCTCGGCGGCCTCCGGCGATACGTGCCCGATGCACAGGCCCCTCGTACCGCCGCTGAATCGGCCGTCGGTGACCAGCGCGACGCTCTCGCCGAGCCCCATCCCGGCGAGACGGCTGGTCGGCTCCAGCATCTCCTGCATTCCCGGACCTCCGCGCGGACCCTCGTAGCGTATTGCCGCCACCTGGCCAGGGCGGACTTTGCCGGCCAGTATACCCCTGGCCGCCTGCTCCTGCCCCTCGAACACGACCGCCGGTCCGCGGAACGACTCTATCCCGCCGGCCACCGCCCCGGTCTTGACCACTGCGCCTTCCTCAGCCAGGTTTCCGAACAGCACGGCCAGCCCGCCTCGGGGCGAGTGGGGGCTGGACAGCGGCCTGATGACCTTAGCGTCCAGTATCCTTGCGCCTGATACGTTCTCTCCAACCGTTTTTCCTGTCACGGTCAAACAATCCAGGCGCAGCGCGCCGGGCTTTCCGGCGAGTTCCGCCAATATGGCGGAAACTCCCCCGGCACGGTGCACGTCTTCCATGTGCCAACGGTTTTCGCCGTCGAACGCCGGGCTTATTTTCGCCAGGTGCGGGATGCGTTCGGCCAGAGCGTTGATGCGTTCCAGCGGGTATTCGATCCCGGCCTCGCGCGCCACGGCCAGCATGTGCAGCACCGTGTTTGTCGAGCCGCCCATCGCCATGTCTAGTGCGAAGGCGTTGTCCACCGCCTTGCGGGTTACGATGTCGCGCGGACGGATGTTTCGGTCGAGCAAGACCAGGACCTGCCTCGCCGCCTGCCGCACCAGCTCCCGGCGTTCGTCGGTTTCGGCAAGGATCGTGCCATTGCCGGGCAGGGCCATCCCGAGCGCCTCGCATAGGCAGTTCATCGAGTTGGCGGTGAACAGTCCGGCGCATGAGCCGACCCCGGGGCAGGCGCGCCTTTCGATTTCGAGCAGTTCGGAGTCTCCGAGCTTGCCGGCCGCGCGGGCGCCGACTCCCTCGAATACGCTTATCAGGTCCAGAAAGCGGCCGGCTACGTCCCTGCCGGCGGCCATCGGCCCGCCTGATACGAATATGGCCGGAATGTTGGCGCGCAGAATGCCCATCAGCATGCCGGGGACGATCTTGTCGCAGTTCGGAATGCACACTACGGCGTCGAAACGGTGCGCCAGCAGCATGGTCTCGACGCTGTCAGCTATCAGTTCTCGGCTGGGCAGCGACAGCTTCATCCCGTCGTGCCCCATCGCTATGCCGTCGCATATCCCTATCGTGTTGAATTCGAACGGGACCCCTCCCGCCTCTCGGATCGCCTCGCACGCTATCCTGCCCAGCTCCTGCAAGTGCGCGTGGCCGGGAATTATGTTCGTGTAGGAATTGCAGACCGCCACCAGCGGCTTGCCTGCGTCGCTTTCGCGGAAGGCGCCTGTGGCTCTAAGCAAAGCCCTGTGCGGCGCCCGTTCGAACCCTTTCGTAACAAGATCCGAAATCCTCACGGCGATCTTTCTCCTTCCTGACTGCGGCGGTCGCCCGGCCAATCCTTTTCACCGCCGCGGCGATGTTCCTCCGGCCGCATCCCCTCACGTCCGGATGCCATCCAGTACGCCGCGCCGACGGTACAAAGGGTCAGCGGAACAGTGAACAACAACCCTGCCGCGCAGGCAAGCAGACCGGCCAGGTTCAGACCGGCCAGGTACAGGCCGAGGACCAAGTGTTCCATGGGATTGCCGGCCACCAGGATGCGCGTCCTCTCGAATGCGCTCCCGATGTCGGACGGACGTTCGGCCAGTGCGTAGAAAAGATACATGTGAAGGACCTTGACCGCGACGACGTAAACGGCCATCAGCAGCAGAAACGGCAGGGCCAGCAACCAGCCGATTATTTCTCCGCCCAGCATCCGGGCCAAGGCGGCCGCCGCGAGACACGCTCCGGAGGGAAGGATCACCAGGCAGGCAAGGATTATGCCGGCGTAATACGGCGCGGCCCCCAGCGAAAAGCCGCGGTAGAACAGGCCGAGGTCGCCGCCGCCGTTTTTCATCCTGACCATGATGAATGCGGCGGCGCCGGTAGCCGCCGGGCCTCCGAGAACTATGGTTGCGGAATGAGCCAGGAAGGCAAACCCCAGTAGAAGAAAAGACCACGGATCCGACAGGAAAAGGTTCAAGCCGGCCCTTATCGCTTCGCCGGCGCGCATGTTTTCGCCAGCCATATCGTATCCTGAGTCGCGTCCCTAAGTTCCGAACCGCGGCAGCCCGCCGCCCCGGGCTCAGCCGCAAGCCCCTCCCGGAACGCCGACCGTCCGGGAAGGCACGGGCTGAAGTGTACATCGCCGCCGCGGTTCCGTCTTGCGAATTTGGCCGCCCGGAGGAGGGCATCCATTATACGCCGGAGGCCTTTATTTATTCGGCGCATAAAATGGCGGCGGCCTCGGCGGCGAGAACCGACGGAGCGACCTTGCTTGCAGCGGCGACGTGCCGGACCGGGCGGTATCCGGGCGCTTGAACGAGTACGAGCGAACCGGCCGGCGCGGTCACTCCTTCTTTTTCGCCCCCATCCTGGCGGTGAGGGCGAGCTTGGCAAGCCTGCCTCCGACTTCCCATATCGGCCCCGGGAACTTGTGGCACTCCTTCAATATCTCCTCGAACGCCCCCAGGAAATACCGCACATCCTCTGCCGTTATCGCCAGCGTCGGCAGCAGCTTCACGATATCCGCCTGATGGCCGGCCACCTGGGCCAGTATCCTGTGCTTCTCCAGCAGCGGCATGACGATAGCCACGCCGAACAGACCCTCGTCAACCGAGTGCATCAGGGACCAGCCGGCCCTCAGCGCCAGCGACTTCGGCGGCCCGAACTCGACTCCGATTATCAGTCCCTTCCCGCGTATATCCGCCAGCATCTCATACTTCGGCTTCAGGGCGTTCAGGCCGTCCATCAACTCCTTCCCGCGAGCGGCGGCGTTCTCGATAATCTTCTCCTCGTCAAGGACCTGGAGCGTCGCAATGACGGCCGCCATGGCCAGGTCGTTGCCGGAGAACGTGAATCCGTGAACGACGCACCGATCCATGGAGGAAAAGACTTTGTCGAATATGTCCGCCCGCATAACGGCGGCCCCGCACGGGATATAGCCTCCGCCGAGCGACTTGGCCAGACACACGATATCCGGTACGACATTGTAATGTTCGAACGCGAAGAACCTACCTGTCCGCCCCAGACCGACCTGAACCTCGTCGGCCACGAGCAGGGCGCCGTAGCGTTTGCAGAGCCTGAGCGCTTCGGACAGGTAGTTCGGACTGGCCGGATACACGCCCTTGCCCTGTATCGGCTCGACCACGAACGCGGCGACGTCGCCCGGGGCCAGGGCGCGTTCCAAGGCGCCGAGGTCGTCGAACGGTATCTGCTCAGCTCCAGGCAGGAACGGTCCGAACCCGTCCTTGAATTCGGGATTCCCGTTCAGCGACAGGGATCCGTACGTATCCCCGTGGAAGCCTCTCAGCGTGGATATGATCCGCGGCTTTCCGGTCGCGCCGCGCGCCATCTTAAGGGCGGTCTCGACCGCCTCCGAACCGCCGCTGCAGAAGAACACGCGGTTCAGCCCCTCCGGGCATTTCTTGACGAGCGCCTCGGCAGCCATTCCTGCAAGGATCGGGCAATCGAACTGCACCAGGTTGGCCGTTTGGGCGGCGAGCGCGTCTTCTATCGCCTTCCTGACCTTCGGGTGGTTCCGGCCTATGTTGAAGACGCCGTGGCCGCCGACGAAGTCGAGGTACCTGTTGCCCTTGTCGTCGAAAAGATATTGCCCTTCGCCGCGGACGTAGGTCTTGTCGAAGCCTATGCTGCGCAGCACCTTGACCATCTGCGGATTCATGTACTTCGCGTGCAGATCGTAGGCGTCCCCGAGTCTGGCCTTCATCATCGCGGAGACATCAATCCCCATATGCCGCCTCCTCCTTCGCAGATCCGCTCCGAACTGAACTATGTCGCTGCGGAACCGGAACCGTCACATCCACGCCGGGTCGGCGCGTAGGGTGCCCCGGCCTCGGCGGTCCGCCCCAACGTACCGGCCGCCGGCACGCAACGTGCGGCGCCCCCCGGGGAATCCGCCGGCCGCGGCCGCCGGCCGATAAAGCAACAATTCGGAGCGGAGGGAACCTAACACAACGGTCCCGGAAACGCAATAGCTCGGCGGGAGGGTAGAGCCGGTTGCGCTGTCTGCGGACGATAGGGAGATTTCCGCGGATTCGGGGAGGCTTTACCTCAAAGCGTCATAGTGAGCGCACCGCGCAGGAACGCCGTTTTTCTCGATTTTCCACCCGGCTTTTTGTGGGCGTGAGTGGATATCTGCCGCGGCATATGACTAAAAGGACCGTCGCAAACGCAATGGCCGGAAGGAAGAAGTTAGCCGGACGGAGGAAGGGAAAAGAGAAAAGGGAAAAGGGAGAGAACCGGCAGGGCGACCGCAAGACGCGGAGAAAGAAGCAGGCCGGCGGCAAGGACACGAGGAAAAAGGAGAACCCGAAGGGCGCATGACCGTAACTGCTGAAGTTTTAAGCGGCGTGCACCGATGCTCTGTTTGCCAAGGAGGCTTTTCCCGAGGAAGAGGGCACGGACTAAGCAAAGGGTAGCGGAAGGGAGGGCGGTTGGGCCGCGATGCCGAGCCGTCGGACGTTGCCGCCCGACCTTCTACGCTTGTCCATGGCATCTGCACATTTACCGTATCGTCTTTCCCCAATCAAACATTCCCTGTGGCGGGCTGGCGTAGTCGGAAATTTTTCGAGAAAACCGTCCGCGTCGGTTTACAGATTGAGCTGCGCTGAGGGAATCGCAGTCCCGGTCGCCCGGCGGCATCATTTCTTGTCGCCGTCGCCGGGCACGGGAGGCAGGTATTTTGTCGTGACGCCCTCCTCGTCGTCCTCGGCGGGGGTAGCAGGCCGCTTCGCCGTCGCGCGTTTGCCAGATTTTTGGCCGGTCTTAGCGGCCGCGGGGGCGAGGCGGAGGGCCAACGCTTCGAGCGATATGTCTTTCAGCGCCTCCCGCCGGCCCCGTTCGGCTTCGGCCAGGGTCGAGCGGATAGCGTCCCAGCCGGCGCCGCCGTTCCAGACGGACGCATCCGGCCTGGGCGGGACCGGCCAGCCCAGGGCGTCCAGTACATCGGCAACAGGTATCGCCTCCGGGGCCGCGGCTGGTATCCAGGACTCCCGCCTCCCGGATCCGACGCGCGCCAGGATTCCGCCCTCGCAAAGCATGTCGGCGGCGCGGACGATCTCGGCCGGCGGAATTTTCAACTCCGCGGCGGCGCGCCGCGCCGTGAGCGGCGCATCGCCCCGCAAAAACCGTCCGGCCGCCTCGGCGGCGATCCGAAGCCCAACCGGAAGCAGCATCCCGCGCCCCATCGTCAGCACCCTCGCGTGCAGCCGCATGTCGTCCAGGTGCTGCACGCAATACGCGATCTCGCACCCGAAAAGAACCACCAGCCAGTTCACGTACACCCAAACGAAGAGCATGGGCAGCACGCCGAGCGATCCGTACAGCTTGTACTGGCCGGCTACGTGTACCACGTACCATACGAAGCCCAGCTTGGCGGCCTCCCAAAGCACCGCCGTCACGAGCCCGCCAAGGAACGCCGGCCGCACCCGCACCCCGGCGTTCGGAATTACGGCGAACACGCCTGTAAAGGCGAGCGCCATAAGGAGCGTTGGGGCGATCACGCCCAGTCCGGTTCCCTTCAGGTAGCCGGTCAGGGAGAACGAAAGCATCGCCATGATCGGCGTCCAGAATATTATCGCGGTGTAGACGGCTATCTTCTGGAAGAACGTCCGCTCGGACCGGACTTCCCATATATGGTTGAAGGTCTTCTCTACGGCGTTCATCAGCAGGTAGACGGTGGCCAGCAGCGCCAGGAAGCCGATCGTGCCGACCGTCCCAATGTTGGCGGTTATGGCGCCGATCTGTTCGCGGAAGATCCTTTTGAAGCGCTCCTGGGCCTGATTGGAGGCCGGCGCGCCGACGCCGGCGATCCTTGGGGCCGACCCGCCCGAGGCTGCCGCCGCCGGATCCGCATCGGCCCTGTCGCCCGCTCCGGGGCCTGCGTCCGCTCCGGAGCCTGCGTTCGCTCCATCTCCCGCATTCGCTCCCTCGCCGACGCCCTTCCCATCGCTCGCCCTTGCTCCCGCTCTTGTTCCTGCAACCGCATCCGCAGCCGAACCGATCTCTGCATCCTTCTCTTTCCCCGCGGCCCCGCCTCTCGTCCGCCCCGCGCCGTCCGCGACGCCTGCCCTGTCGGGAATCAGCAGCGCGGTCAGCCTGTCGAGAAATTCCTCGCGCGATCTTTCGAAGGCTGGCGCAGACAGGATAGCCATCAGTATGGCCACGGTCGGCACGAGCGAGACCAGCGTGGCATAGGCTAGCGCGCTGGCCCTGAGCGGTCCCTGGTCGCGGCGCGCCTTGTCCCACGCCACACGCACTCCCGCCATGAGCGGGACCACCCACTCCTCGCGGAACGACTTGCCGCCTCCTGCGCGGGCCTCTTCCTCGCGCTCGCTTTTCTCGCCGCTCGCTTCAGGATTTATGGTGCGTTCCATATTCTTCCCCCCCTTCCCGAG
>CALKMO010000295.1 GCA_937991785.1 uncultured bacterium
CATCGAGTTTCAGTTGATTGAAGAAGGAGGCATCGCGGCATTTGAGCGTCCCAAGTCCGAGGGCGTCGGCGTCTATCTCGTCGGCGAACCGGTAGCCCGGATCCCCGGTGCCGTCGCCTTTGGGACAACCGCCTTGGATCATGAAATCCCTGATGACCCTGTGGAATCTGAGGCCGTTGTAGAAACCCTTCTCGGCAAGTTCGATGAAATTTGCAACGGTGTTCGGAGCGGAATCCTCGAAGAGTTCCACCACTATCTCGCCGCGGTTCGTTTTCAATGAGACCAGCGGGTTTCCCGGATCCGGCTCGATATTCTCCGCCGTCCCATCTTTGTCCGCGCCGACCTTGTCTCCAGGCGCCGGCTGGGCGCCTGCCGTACCTTTCTTTTCTTCGCCTTTGTCGGGCGGCGTCGTTCCTGAAACCGCCGCTTCGGATCCGCCTCCCCCTCCGCTTACATGTCCGGTTTCAGGCGCATTGCGCAGTTTGAGCGCATACGCCAGCACCAGGACCATCGCCACCGACCCCATAAGAAGCAAACCTACTGTCTTGTCGTTAGCCGCCATATAGCCCTTTCCACCTCCTCGTTCGTTCGCCTGTTCAGGCAGTCCTTGCAAACCTTTCCATCCGCCGCCCGTGAAGGCAGCCGCGCTCGGGCCGCCTCGCGTGCGGATCCCGCCGATGCGGTCCGCCGCGCGCATTCCGCGCCCGATCGCGGCCCGCCGCGTCTCCGACGCGGACCGGCGGCGGCCGCGCGACGTTCCACCCGGCGCTCAGCTCCCCGCCTCTCCGCTCCCCTCGGCCGCCGGCCGGGCGCCGCCGGCCGCGGGGACGTTCGTCTTCCCCGGGTTAGAGACGTTCGCCTTCCCCAGGTTGCCGTCTCTCAATCCTGGAGGCAGCTCGACCCTTACGGCCTCGAGCGCGCGCCCCTGCCTGCCCTTCTCGGACCTCGCCAGGAAATCCAGCAGGTAGCCGACTTCTTCGATCTTGTCGAGTCCCCGCGCGGCGATCGCCTCCAGGGCGTCCTTGCGCTGGAGGCCTTTCACGAACAAAAGCAGGTAGGCCTCCTTGAGCGCCGCGACCGTCTCATCCGGCAGGCCCCTCCTGCGTATGCCCTCCATGTTAAGCCCGCGGACCTTCGCCGGGTGGCCCTCGACTATCAGGTAAGGAGGAACGTCCGAGGGGATCCTGGCCATCGCGCCGACGAATGCGCATCTCCCCACGGTGACGAAGTGGTGGAGGCCGGCCATCCCGCCGATCCTCGCCCCGTCCTCTATGACGATGTGTCCCGCCAGTTGGGCGCCGTTGGCCAGTATGATGCGATTGCCCAGCTTGCAGTCGTGGGCGATATGGACGTAGGCCATCAGGAGGTTGTCGTCGCCTATCTCGGTGACGCCGCCTCCGAGCGCCGTGCCGGCGTGTACGGTGACGTATTCCCGCAGGACGTTCCTATCGCCTATCTTGACGCGCGTCTTTTCGCCGGCGTACTTCAGGTCCTGCGGCTCGCCGCCTACGGCCGCGTATGGATATATGGCGCAGTCGGAGCCTATTTCCGTCCAGCCCGAGATCGTGACATGGTTGCGGATCTCGGTGCGATCTCCGATTGAAACCTCCGGGCCGATCACGCTGTAGGCGCCGATCCTCACGTCCCTGCCCAGGCGGGCGGCCGGGTCTACTATCGCGGTAGGATGGATCATGCCGAATCCTCTGCGGTGCGAGGCGCGCATCAGGTCCGGTCAGGCGAAGCGCCTGCTCAGGCCTTCCGCTTCGCCCCCTCCCCGTTATCCGCGCCTCCCTCTCCGCCGCCATCGCTTATCGCGAACTTTATGACTGCCTCTGCGGCGAGTTCCCCCTCTACGCTGGCCGTTCCCTTGGCGATCCCGAAGGGCAGGCGGAGGCGTTCTATCGTTATATCGAGCACCAGTTGATCGCCGGGAACGACCTTGCGGCGGAACTTGACCCCGTCCAGTCCCGCCAATAGCGCCAGCGCCCCATTGCGTTCGTAATCCCGCAGGAAGAGGACCGCCGCCGCCTGCGCCATGGCCTCTATAATCAACACGCCGGGCATTATCGGCCGGCCGGGGAAATGCCCCTGGAAGAACCCTTCGTTCATCGTGACGTTCTTGATCGCCACCACCCGCTTCATCGGTTCGATGGACAGCACCCTGTCCACCAACAGGAAAGGGTAGCGGTGGGGCAGGATTTTCGCGATCTGCTCAACATCGAGAATCGGATGTCTTTCCATATTCTCCTTTCCGGTTCCTACGAAGTTCGCTGAAACCTTTTCGTCGCGGGGATCGTCCGTAGTCCGACTGGCGCCTGTAGAGCTCGAGGTAGCGTCCATGATGCGGCGCGCCAGGAGGCGATTCAGCCTGTGTCCCGATCGCCCGGCGATCACTTCGGCCTCCAAGGGCCTTCCGAGGAACGCTAAGTCTCCGATCAAATCCAGTATCTTGTGCCGCACCGGTTCGTCGGGAAAGCGCAGCTCGTTGTTCAAAACCTTCCCGCCGTCCAGCACTAGCGTATTGTGCGTGCCGGCCCCTTTGCCGAAGCCAGCCGCTCTCAGCCTTTCGGCCTCTTCCAGCAGGCAGAAGGTCCGCGCCGGAGCGATCTGCTCGCGGAAGGTCTTTTCGTCGAGGGATACAGACAGCCTCCCCTGCGCCAGCGGTTCGCTCGGATACATAAGCGAATATGTCACCGACAGGCCGCCTCTGGCAGGCAACGCGACGATAGAAGCCTGCCCTTCGCCTGCGAAGGCCGCCCTGCGCAGCCTTATCTTCGGCGGACCGCCTTCCCTGTCCTCCATGCCCGCACGGGTTATTGCCTCGACGAACGGCATGGCGCTGCCGTCCATGCCGGGAATCTCCGGCCCATCCGCCTCGACGACCGCGTCGTATATGCCCAGTCCTGCAAGCGCCGCCAGCAGGTGCTCCACGGTGTGCAGCTCGACGCCGTCCCTTCGCAGCGCAGATCTAAACGGCGGCGCATCCGCAAACACGTCGGAGAGCCGCAGCTCGGGAGCGCCGGCCAAATCAATCCGCCGGAAGATCAGACCGGATCCCGGCGCCGCCGGAAGGATGCGGACCTCCGTCTCGGCACCGGAATGCAGCCCCACCCCGCGCAGGGAGCATGGGGACTTAAGAACGCGGCAGCCGCGACTCAATCTCGGCGATCCTTTCCTCGAGTTTCCTCATGCGCTCGACCAGTTCTGGCAATTTGCTCACGCACGCCTCCACGCGCGCCGCCTCCCTCGCCTCGCGCGCAGGCAGCCCGAGCATCCTTGCGCCGGGCGGCACGTCCCTGTGGACTCCGGACTTGGCGCCTATCTGCGCGCCAGTCCCGACCTTCCTGTGGTCGGCCACCCCGGCGTTTGCAGCCAGGATAGCGTAGTCGCCGAGTTCCACCGAGCCGGCGAGCCCGGCCTGGCCGCATAGGATGCAATGCCGTCCGATCCGACAATTGTGTCCGACCTGGACGAGGTTGTCAATCTTGGTGCCCTCGCCGACGACGGTTTCGCCCATAGTGGCCCTGTCTACGGCCGAGTTCGCGCCGATCTCTACGGCGTCGCCCAGGACGACCTTGCCGACCTGCGGTATGGGCACGTGACGGCCGTCGCGGAATCGGTAGCCAAAGCCGTCGGCGCCTATTACAGTGGAGGCGTGTATGGCGGCGTCGGCCCCGATCTCGACCCCGTCGTACAGCACGGCTCCGGGGTATATCCTGCTTCGCGGCCCGACCCGGCAATTCCTTCCGACGTAGGCCAGCGCATGCACCCGGCATCCGGATTCGATCCGCGCCCCGGACCGGACCACCGCGAACGGTCCCACGTGCGCATCCGGCGCCACCCACGCGCCTTCCTCGACCGCGGCGCGCGGGTCCACGCCGGCCGGCTCATCGGGGATCGGGTGGAACCTCCGGGCTATCAGCGCGAAGGCTATCGCAGGGTCCTCCACGCGGACGACGGCGCGAAACTCGATCTTAACATCCTTAGACACCACCAAAGCCGATGCCGACGACCCGGCGGCATCCGCTGCGCGCCTCGGATCGAACAGGAACGCGATGTCTCCCTCCCGCGCCGAGTCCAACGGCGCTACGCCGCGGATCCGCAGCTCGCCGTCGCCTTCGATCTCGCCTCCTACCAAGGCGCACAAATCTTTCAGCAGCTCCGCCCTGTCGCCGGTCATTTCGCGCTCCTCCCTGCGATCTCTCGCCGCTCAAGCGCCTCTGTCTCAGTCCACACGTTCGCTCTAGGCGAGCGACGCCGTTCCGGCCGAACGCGCCTCCGGCGCACGCCGGTCCTCTCCGCGCATCCAACCCGCGCCAGGTCGCTCTCGACGCCTGCTTATCTCGCTCCGGCCCGCCCTTGCGCCGACGCGATACGCGCACGCACCACGAGCGCCGGCCTCCGCCTCACCGCGGACCTTCGCGATCTGGTCCTCCGCTAACCCGCCTCCGGCGCAGCATCCGCTACCGGCCGGACGGCGCCTTCTTTCCGGCCGCCTTCCTCGATGCTGCCGCCCCTCATGGACCCTTCCTTTTTGCGGTACCCGATATTCAGCGCGTCTATGACGTTTTTCGTGATATCCAGGGCCGGCGCATGATAAAGCACGCTGTTGCCGCGGAACTGCCGCACCAGTCCCTCCGCCGTCCTCGGCTGTTCCGCATCGGCATCGTCGAATTCCATAGCCGTCAGCACAATATCCAACTCCATCGCCGCAGCCACCGCGGATATGGCATTGCGGATATCGTTCAGCACCTTTCTCATTTCGGCGGCCTTCTGTTCGTCCACCTCGTCGGCAAGCCGCTTGTAATCCCTCTCCATGAGGAACCGCTCGCGCTCGAACTTCTGCAGCTCCTCGAAGAACTCCGGGTCGTCCTTCCCCCTCGTATCAAGCTTGAGCTTGCCTTCCCAGTCCTTCAGGCGCCTCTTCCTCTCAAGAAGCGCCTTTTCCTTCTCGCCGTATATCTTCTGCATCTGCTCCGAGATTTCCTTGACTCGCACGTACGCTTGGAATACCCGCGAGACGTTCACCACTCCGATCTTCGGCCCGCCCGCGCCCGCCTTCGCCGGTTCGCCCGGCGCCGCCTGCCGCCCCGCCGCCGCGCAGCAGCATAACGCCGCTGCGAACGCCGCCCAGACGCGAACCGTCCTGTCAACCCGCCTCCTTCCCATTGCCATAGCCGTTTCCCCCCTTCGCAGCCTGCCCCGGCGAATTCCGCAGCGCGTCCGGGCCCTGCCGAACGCGCTCCGCGCCGGACATGGAAGCAAAAGCGCGCCGTAGCGGCGCCCGGCGCTGATGCCGGCATCCGCCCAGGTCTAATTCCACTGCGACCGCCCAGCGCGTCTCTTTTCGCCCGCCCGGCATCCGGCCGCACCCGTCAGAACCTCGTCCCGAACGTGAACTCGACCCTTTCCTCGTCGTCTCCATCCGCCTTGGCAAGCGCCCTGCAGAAGTACAGGCGCACCGGCAAGGGCGATATGGGCAGCCTGAGCAGTATGCCGCCGCCCGCCGAAACGCGCATCCTGTTTTCGTCCTTTATCTCGTAGGGATAATCGGGCCGGCCTCCGTCCCAGGCGCTGCCGGCATCCATGAAGACCGCGCCCCTGAGGACGTCCTGGAATACCGGGAACGTGTATTCGATCGTGGCGGCGGCCGCCTTCCTGCCGCCGATCTCGTAACCCTGCTGCCTCGGCGATACGCTGCGGTAACGGAAGCCCCTGACGGAATTAATGCCGCCGAGGAAAAATCGCTCCGCTATCGGCACTTCCGGCGTCGGCCCGTACCCCCATACCGCATCGGCCCGCCCTCTCAGTTCCAGAACGTGCTTGAACCCGCCGGGCGTCTTGTAGAGCGTGAACCACTTCCCGACCGACAGCGAAGGATGCACGACGCATTGGTCGCCAGGCGGGACTTGGACCTCGAGGGCTATCTGAACGAAATGGCCCTTCGAGGGGAACAGGGCGTTGTCGCGCGAGTCGTACGTCAAACGCGGTTCGATCCCATACACCATTACATCTCCGGCCGACCGGCGCAGCAGGCTGGGAGCGTCCCGGTCCACCTCGCCGGTTGTCTTCCGAAAGACGCTCGCCGTCACGGCTCCGTCCCACCTGGGTCCCCACAGGCGTCTGCCCAGCGTGACGTCCGCCCCGGTTCGGGTGGTGTCGAAGTTGCGGTAGGTATCCGTCGCGTGATACGCGCTGAACCCAAAACGGATCGGCCTGTCGAACATCCAGGGCTCCCAGAAAGATAGCGAATACCGCTGCCTGAGCCTGCCGCCTCTTGCCTCCAGCGACATCTTCTGTCCGGCTCCGACGAAAGCGTTCCCCGAGATGAAATCCCGCCAGCTTTTCGGCAGGTCCCGGAAGTCGAAGTTGTTCTGAGTCAGCCTGATTTCCCCCATGAGCTGATCCACAGTCGAATAGCCTACGCCTATCTCGAACTGGCCAGTGGGCTTTTCCGTTACGTCCACGATCATGTCCACGCTCTCCGGGTCGTCCGCGGCCGGCTCGATCGAAACCCCAACCTCGTCGAAGTAATTCAGCGATAAGAGCCTTTCCCTTGCCCGTTCGATCTTCGACGTATCCACCCTCTCGCCGGGGAACAGCTCGATCTCCCTTATTATCACCCTGTCCTTCGTCCTGGTGTTGCCGCGGGTTATAACGTCCCG